>JAJYJL010000003.1 GCA_021789565.1 Acidobacteriota bacterium | reverse complement strand
CCGCGATTTCGGAGTCAAGCTGAAGCTCAATCCCGTGCGCAGCCTGCTGGAGGGCAAACGCGTCGTGCTGGTGGATGATTCCATCATCCGCGGCACCACCAGCCGGAAAATTGTGCGGCTGGTCCGCGAGGCCGGAGCGCGCGAGGTCCATTTCCGCATCAGTTGCCCGCCCACGATTTCGCCCTGCTACTATGGAGTGGACACGCCAACGAAAAAAGAACTGATCGCATCCAACCACAGTGTGGAAGAGATCCGCGCTTACCTTGGGGCTGACACCCTGGGATATCTTTCGCTGGAGGGCCTGCGCGATGCTGTTGGAAACGACAAAGAAAGTTACTGCCTGGCCTGCTACACGGCCAGCTATCCCACGGCTGTCCAGGAGCCGCTGATCGCTCTGCGAGACCGGGACTAACGTTTATGGAACCTTCCGAGCCTTTGAATGCCGGCGAACAACTTCAGCCTCCCCCGGAGCCGGTTCCCGCGCCTTCCCGGCGCGAGGCCCGCCACGACGGCTTTTGGGAAACGGTCCGGTCCCTGCTGATTGTCCTGATCGGAGTTTTCTGCATCCGCACCTTTGTGGCGGAAGCCACCGTGATCCCCACGGGTTCGATGGAAAACACCATTCTCATCGGCGACCATGTTTTTCTGAACAAGCTGCTTTACGGACCTCAACTGCCCTACACCGACGTGCGTTTCCCGCGCATTGCCCCCATTCATCGTGGCGATATCGTGGCGTTTCATTATCCGGTGAATCCCGCCCAGATGTTTGTCAAGAGGGTGATCGGCGTTGGTGGCGACGTCATCCGCATCGTCGACAAGAAAGTTTACGTCAACGGAAAGCGCCTCAAAGAACCCTATGCGCAGTTTCAGTCCTCCGCCATCTTTCCGCTCCGGGACAACTTTCCGCCGCCGAAAAGCGAAATCAACGAATTGCCTGCGGCCTGGGGGCTCGATCCCAACTGGGCCCGCGAAATGCCCGACTTTATTCGCAAGGATGGCCTCCATGTGCCCAGGGGGTATCTGTTTGTGATGGGCGACAATCGGGACGATTCTCTCGACAGCCGCTTCTGGGGATTTGTGCCCCTCCAGAACGTGGTGGGCGAACCGCTCTTTGTCTACTGGTCCTACAACGCGCCCACGCGCGAATGGCTCGACGACGGGCTGAGAGACCGGCTGAAATTTGACGCTTCCATCCTCTGGAACTTTTTTGCCAAAACGCGCTGGTCCAGAATGGGCAAGATCTTCTGACGGGTTCCGTCCTTCTGAATTTCTTTTGTGATTCCGCCAAAGGGGTCCTTTACAACCGATGCGCTATCGAGATGCGGGCGTTGACATCAATGCGGCGAGCCGCGCCAAATCACAAATCAAAGAGCTGGTCAGCCGGACCTTCAATCCCCGCGTCTTGAGAGGATTTGGCGCCTTTGGAGGCTTCTTTTCTCTCAAGGGGCTTCCCTCAGACGCCGTGCTGGTTTCCAGCATGGACGGCGTGGGCACCAAGCTCAAAATCGCATTCGCCGCCAACCGTCATGAAGGTGTCGCCCGCGACCTGGTATTCCATTCGGCGAACGACATCGCCGTGCACGGCGCGCGGCCGCTCTTTTTCCTGGACTATCTGGCAACCGGAAAGATCCGCGGGAAGGTCATCACTGATCTTGTTCGTGGCCTTTCGGATGCCTGCCGCGAGATCGGCTGCGCGCTTATCGGCGGAGAGACTGCCCAGATGCCCGGATTTTACGCAGCCAACGAGTACGACCTGGCGGGCTGCATCGTGGGATGGGTGCGGCAGCGCGAAATCCTGGACGGCAGCCGGATTCGTCCCGGTGATGTGGTCCTGGGGCTGCCCTCGCTCGGCCTGCACACCAACGGCTATTCTCTCGCCCGCAAAGTTTTGATGGATCAGGCGGGCATCGGGCTTTCGCAACGCGTTCCGGAACTGGGGCGGAGGCTCGATGAAGAACTGCTGGCGCCGCACCGCTGCTACGCGCCGCTGCTCCAGCCGCTGCATCAGAAAGGCTGGCTCACCGGACTCGTTCACGTCACCGGCGGCGGCATCACGGACAACACTCCGCGGATTCTTCCCGCCGGGTGCCAGGCGGAAGTTCATTTGGGATCGTGGCCCGTCCCGCCCGTCTTCAACATGATCGCCGGCCTGGGAAACGTTCGCCAGGCGGAGATGCTGCGCACTTTCAACATGGGCCTGGGCATGCTGCTCATCGTTCCAAAGAAGAACCTGGACAACGTCGCCCGCGCGCTCAAGAGGAAGAAAGAGAAGTTTTGGACAGTGGGCAGGATCGTTCGCGGCCAGGTTGGGGTAAAATACGCTCGCGAGGGCCGGATTTGATTTCCCCGGCAGGCGCAGGAGACGAAGGCGGTCTGAAGCCTGAGATAACGCAACGAGCAAATGTTCGGTTCTCTTTGCGGGTCTTTGCGCCTTCGCGGCTTTGCGTGAGGTCTTTTGATTTTTCCCAGAGTCTTTTACCGGCCGCTAACCCTTGCGTGGCGACGTCTGTGCACCTTGTTTGAATTTAAATTCTATGAAGAGCATCGGCATTTTGCTTTCCGGCCGCGGATCGAATTTTGAGGCCATCGCCCGCAACGTGGCGGCAGGGAAAATCCCGGCAGAAATCGCCCTGGTGGTCAGCAACCGGGAGCAGGCGCCGGGCCTGGAGCGCGCCCGCCAGATGGGGCTGAAAACCATTTTTATTCCGTCCAAAGGCAAAGACCGCGAGGCCTATGACGGTGAAGTCGTCGCCGCCCTCAAAGAGGCGCAGGTGGACCTGGTGTGCCTGGCTGGATTCATGCGCATCCTCAGCCCGGTTTTTGTGCGGGCCTTTCCCGGGCGCATCCTCAACATCCATCCGGCGCTTCTTCCCGCGTTTCCCGGTCTCGACGCGCAGCAGCAGGCCCTCGATTACGGCGTCAAGTTCACCGGCTGCACCGTCCACATCGTGGACGAGGGCATGGATACCGGCCCCATCGTGCTCCAGGCTGTCGTCCCGGTGCTCGACGATGACACCGTGGAAACGCTCTCGGCCCGCATCCTGAAAGAGGAACACCGCATTTATTCCGAAGCCGTCTGCCTGATGCTGGAGGATAAAGTCCGCATCGAGGGACGGAGGACGGTCATGGCGGGCTGAAGCAGTCAGCCACTGGCCTGGAAGGAAGGCTGGATAGGAGGAGGCGTCCATGGAAAGCTCAAGGAGCTTTTCCAAGCGATCAGGGATCCTTAGGAAGGTCTTAAGGTTCGTCGATCAGGACGAGTGGCATGATTGCGGAGAGTACATCGTGTTTGGATGGGCTCCGTCTGAAGTGCTCGATGTGTTAGGGTCGTGTGAGCCGAGTTTGCCTCTCTGGGAGACTAACCCCAAATACGAGCCCACCAAGAAGATCATCGAATTCGCGTTGGCGCTGACTGCCTTCAACGCCGAGCGGATGTCCAGAGAACGGACGACGCTTATGACACAGCCTGACGGAGCTGAACTCCTAGAAAAAGTGCGAGCTCTTCCTGAGCGTGTCTTCCGCATGCTGGCCGCTAGCCTTCCGGCAACCGAGGACCTCTCCGGCACCGAGCTTACTCCGGAAAGTTTTGTTCGCCGACTCAAAGAACGAGGCGCGGCCAGAGGCGAACCCAAAGCCCCATTCGCGGCCTCGGCTCCAGTTCCGGACGCGATCGATGGCCTAGATAGTCACTATTCTAATGAGGTTGTCGGCAAACTCGAGCGGATTGTGGAGCGCGCGACAGCACTGGATGCGCTTAAATTGGACAGGATTCCGAACAAGAGAGTGAGGCTCTGTTTCGAAGAGGCGGTACGCTGCTACCTCTACGACTTTAACGTGGCGTGCGCTGCTATGTGCCGAGCTATACTTGAGGCAGCACTGCAGGAGGTTATTGACCCTGAAGGCCAGCTCAGGCCTGCCAAAGATGCGAAGGGGAAAGAGGCATCATATTTCTTGAAGCTTGTTGACCACGCTCGATGGAGCGGGCGGCTCGGCAACGCTCTTGTTTCACCAGCCGAGCAGGTAAAGGACG
Source organism: Acidobacteriota bacterium (assembly GCA_021789565.1). Next base: position 26,809 of record JAJYJL010000003.1, on the reverse strand, counting down.
CCGGGACCGCTGCGGTTCACGATGCCGCCAAATTCGCCGTCCAATTTTCCCCCAAGATGGAATGGCTGCTCGACAGGACTCGCCAAATCCTTGTCGAGTTGTACGGAGCGGAGTGACGGCCACGCATAAACAGAAACGCGTTGCGTTCCGGACGACAAGGACCGATCCTGTGAGTGCACTATGAAACCCAAAAAGGTTCGTACTTCCTTCTACGCCGATGAGAAAACAGTGCGGCGAATGGACTGGTTGGCGCACGAGCTCAAAATTTCTCGAAGCGAGGTCGTGGAGCGCGCTATCCGTTTAATCACGCGAGGCGGGCCGGCACGCCTCACGAGAAGCCGAACTAAACAATGAAAGCATGACACTGAAAGAACAACTCGCTTATCTCACCAAGGGCGCGCATGAAACCATTCGCGCCGAAGACCTTTACATCAAGCTCGAGCGCGCGCAGAAGACGGGCACGCCGCTGCGCGTCAAGGCGGGCTTCGACCCAACGGCGCCCGACATCCACCTGGGGCACACGGTCCTGATCCGCAAGCTGAAACACTTCCAGGACCTCGGTCACACGGTGATCTTCCTGATCGGAGATTTCACCGGCCTGATCGGCGACCCCTCGGGGCGCAATGTGACGCGCCCGCCCATGACTCCCGAAGAAATCGCCGCCAACGCCGAGACTTACAAGAAACAGGTCTTCAAAATTCTCGACCCCGAAAAAACCGTGGTGGACTTCAACAACCGCTGGCTGGGCAAGCTGAACAGCCCGGAGTGGATGACCCTGCTTTCAAAGTACACTGTGGCCCGGCTGCTGGAACGCGATGATTTCAGCAAGCGGTTCAAGGAGGGACGCCCGATTACGCTGCTCGAGCTGGTCTACCCGCTGGCCATGGCGTACGATTCGGTGGCGCTCAGGGCCGACGTCGAACTGGGCGGGACCGACCAGAAGTTCAACCTGCTGGCCGGCCGCACCATCCAGCAGGAGTACGGCCAGGAGCCCCAGGTCATCATGATGATGCCCATCTTGGAAGGGCTTGATGGCGTGCAGAAAATGTCAAAGTCGCTGGGCAACTACGTCGGCATCGATGAGCCGCCCCAGGAAATGTTCGGCAAGCTGATGTCCGTTTCCGACGACCTGATGTGGCGCTACTACGAACTTCTTACCGATTTGCAGCCCGCGGAAATCGCCGGCCTGAAGAAATCGGTCAGCGACGGGAGTACCCATCCGCTGGAAATGAAAAAGGACCTCGCCCGCCGAATCATCTCTGATTTTCATACAGCGTCGGCGGCCGAGCAGGCGCAGAAAAACTGGGAAGCCCAGTTTCAGCGCAAGTCCATTCCTGACGTAGTTGAGACGTACGGACCTTATTCATTGGTCCAACCGACGCAGCTATTCCGAGTACTTGTGGAAGCCGGAGTTTTCCCGTCGAATTCTGAGGCCCAACGCAAAATGAAGGTGGGTGCTGTTCATATCGACGCGGGTGCCCCGGGACCAGTACTGTGGAGACGGATCGCTGACCCTAGAGCACAAGTACGGTTGGATTTTGAGGGAAAAGAATGCCACCTTTGGATTGGGGACGTGCACCTCGCGCAGCAGGTCGTAACTTTCAAGGTAGGCCGCGTAATCTTCACAATACACTTCCGCAAAGGCTCGGCCTGAAATCCCAAGACAGAAGTCAAGTGGCCGCTCAAGCTAAGCCCCTTACAGATTACGAAGGCTACCCCACCTACTCTTTTGGTGCGGGGATGTGAAGGTTCAGTACCAGATCGAAACGCGTGTCCCAGGAACTGACCTTGCGCACTTCAGAAGACTGGCCTTTGTAATGGGCCTTAAACTGGTAATCTTGGGTCAGCTTGAGGTCAGTAAACGTAAAGTGCCCCTGCGGTCCCGTGTAAATGGCTGCCGTCTTGCCGGTCGTCAGGTTGGTCATTTCCACCGCGGCCCCGACAATGGGGTTGTCTGAAGCGTCGAACACCTGCCCCACCACGGTTTTTGAGGTGGGAGGTTTTCTCCTTTTTGCCGTCAACGGCGCTGCATCAAACACCAGCCACAACGCTGCAAATGCCATTGCGAAGGCGCATGCCCGCATGACGGAGGCCGAAAAATATCCCCGGCGCCGGTAGAGAGCGCGTGGCTGAAGCAGCGCGGACCCGCCTCCTGAAGATTTACAGTTCTTCGGCATCATCAACGTCCCCGTCTCCTTCGTCCTCACCGCGACCTAAAATGTCGAGCTCGACTGGCGACGTGTTCACCACTTCGAGTTGAGCTCCGCATTCCGGGCACTCGACGGACTGGCCTTCTTCCACCAGATCTTCTTCGATGTCGATCATTGCATCGCATTCTGGACATGCCGGCATCGTTCACCCCCTGACCGTCAGGTGATATCAGCAATAAGAAGTCTAGTCATTTCTGCGAGCGGTGTCCAGAGGGTCAATGCCACCGCAGGCTCCCATGCTGAAAGCCGCGATGGGGCTGATGCTTGCACGCCGGAGCAAATTCAGTCGCAGTATCCTGGGCTTGGATGGCTGAGGCCCTTTAAATTTGTCCCCCCTCGAGCTCGATCTGATGAACTCCCGGATGTTTCCGGTGTGGCTTGGCGAAAACCCGCGGACTCCTTCCCCACCTTCAGATATAATCATCCCCGAAACGGCTTCAGGTTTCATTGTTGTTCGATAGCATCAGCAGTCAGCAGGGGTAACGCCCGGACGGGCACAACGCCCGCTGAGCCCACTAAGGCAGTCGTTCGAGGAGTCATCCATGAGCGGAATTCAACGGCGTGAATTCATAAAAAAGGCGGGCGCCCTGGGGGCTGGACTTGTTGCCTGGCCTGGCGAAAACACTGCGGCGCAGCCTGCGGCCGGAACGAAGCGTCCGAACATCCTGGTGTTCCTGACCGACGACCACGGCCAGTGGGCCCAGCACGCCTATGGCAACTCGGAACTGTTGACGCCCAACATGAATCGATTGGCGGCGAAAGGGACGCGCATGACGCAGGGGTTTACGCCCTGCCCGGTCTGCTCACCCGCCAGAGCATCTTTTTTCACCGGACGCATGCCGTCGCAGCACGGCATCCACGACTGGCTCAAGGAGCAGACCGACGCGGTGGAGCACCCGTGGCTGCAGGGCCAGACGCTGATTTCAGAATTGATGAAGGACGCCGGTTATCACACCGGCCTGGTGGGCAAGTGGCATTGCGGCCACACTCGTGAACCGCATCCTGGCTTCGATCGGTGGTTCAGTTACTGGGTGGCGCAGTATCCGCATTATGGCGTTCAACAGTTTTCAGACCAGGGGCGCCTGGTGCTTGACCAGGGCCAGCAGTCGCCCCTGCTGACGCGCCGGGCCATTGATTTTCTGCGCGACCATAAGAAGAACGAGGGCGCCCGGGGCAAACCGTTCTTTCTGTTTGTCGGTTACGTCGACACCCACTCGCCGCACGACGCAGCGCCCTCGGATCTGGTGGCACAATACGATTCGGCAACCTTCCGCGACATTCCCAAAGAAAAGTTCCAGCCCTGCCACGGCGAGGCGTTGAGCCCGGTTAGCAGCAACCCACAGATTGAGCGCATGAAGCACATGGAGTATTACGGCGCCGTTTCCAGCCTGGACCGCGAAGTGGGCAAAGTGCTGGCGGAGCTGGAGGCCACGGGGCAAATGGAGAATACGCTGGTTGTTTACACCGGCGACCACGGTCTCAACACGGGCCAGCACGGCATGTGGGAAAAGGGCAACGGCACGCTGCCTCAAAATTTTTTTGAGGAGTCGATTCTCGTTTCATGCACGGTGAGCTGGCCGGCCGGAGGCATCCGCCAGAACGCCGTGTGCAACGATTACGTCAATCACTGCGACCTGTGGGCCACGCTGCTGGAGGTTGCGGGAGCCTCGCCGGACGAAAAAACGGCGGCACGAATCAATTCGCCCGGGCGTTCCTACTTGGCGCAGTTGCGGGGCGGTGAGGTGCAGGACCGGCGGAAGACAATTATCAGCGAATACGGTAACGCGCGTATGGCGCGCAATGACCGTTACAAACTGATCCGGCGTTACCCTTACGGCGGCGTGCGCTTTCGCGATGAGCTTTACGACCTGAAGGAGGACCCGCGGGAAACCGTGAACCGCTTCCAGGACGCCTCTCTCAGCAATGTGGTCGATGAACTTACGGAGGAGTTGGACCAGTTCTTCAGCAAGTATACGGTTCCGGCCCACAGCGGATTGGACCTGGCGCACCAGTGGGAATGCACGCCCGACAGTCCCTGGCTTGCCGCGGCACGGCTACGCAAGCAGAAGCGCCTGCCAGACTCCTTGACGCGCCTGCTGGTCGAGAGCTGATCAACTACGGGTTATCGCACTGTGTTATTTCGCGTGAGATGGCAGGTTGCTGTGCTGAGGGCTCCGGCTTTAAGCCGCCGCGCCGCAACACTTCTTGTACTTCTTGCCGCTGCCGCAAGGGCAGAGATCGTTTCTCCCCGGCTGTTTTCCGGCTGAGGTTTCCGCTTCCTGTGTTCGGATCCACTCCATCACGTTGGCGGGCGCCCGGCGTTGCTGGAGTTCCCCGGCCATAAACCTCATGTAGGGATCGATGTGGTGGAAAAACTTTTTGTATCCGGTGCAAAGATAATTGAGCCCCGCCTCGCCTTCGGGCGTGTGGATAAAGCGGTGCTTGGGGCACTCGCCGTTGCAGGCAAACCGCACTTCACATTCCCGGCAATAACGCGGCAGGGTGTCCCGCTTGTCCAGCCCGAACTTGCGCTGCTGGGCGGAATTGACCAGTGAACTGATCGGGCTTTCCATGATGTTGCCCAGCTTGTTTTCCGGATAGACAAAATGGTCACAGGAATAGAGGTCGCCGTTATGCTCCAGGGCCAGGGCTGATCCGCAGGTCTCGCGAAAGACGCAGAGGCTGGCCGGGTAGCCCATCCAGCTTTCGAGCGCCACGTCGAACATCTGAACAAAACAGCGTCCCACATCGTTGCGGACCCACTCGTCAAAAATTGCGCACAGAAATTTCCCGTATTGCAGCGGCTCAACCGACCACTCAGAAACCCTGGCGGCCTCCTCGGATTCGGGACTGATCAGCACCAGGCCGCCCGGGTTCGGCGCCTTGGCAATCCTTTCCACGATGGGAATAAACTGCATAAAGCCGCTGCCGTTTTCTCTCAGGAAGCGGTAGACGTCGAGGGGATGGTGGGAATTGTGGCGCTGGACCACCGTCAGCGTGTTGAACTCCACGCCGTGCTTTTTCAGATATCCCAGGCCCCGCATCACGCGCTTAAAAGTCGGCTGGCCCCCCTTGTCCACGCGAAAGTGATCATGAAGTTTTTCCGGTCCGTCGATGGACAGGCCTACCAGGAATGCATTTTTGGAAAGAAATTCCCCCCACCGGTCGTCGAGCAGAACACCGTTGGTCTGGAACGCATTCTCGATCCGTTTCCCGTCGGCGTATTTGTTCTGAAGCTCAACGACCTTCTCGAAATACTCCACGCCCAGCAGAGTGGGCTCGCCGCCCTGCCAGGCGAAGGAAACCTGCGGGACATTCTGCGACTGTATGTACTCCCGGACGTAGGTTTCCAGCACGTCCTCGGGCATCGCCCAACTGGACTTTGCCGGATACAGATTCTCTTTTTCAAGGTAGAAACAGTAGCGGCAGTCGAGGTTGCAGATGGGCCCCACTGGCTTGGTCATGATGTGAAAAGCCGACAGGGGTTGCTGCCCCATTTCCGGCTTCTCGATGACGCTGCTGTGGGGTGAATGAGACATACAAGGCCAGTCTATTCCTCACGGCGCACTTGCGCAACGGACCTGCCCGCTCCTGTGCTTTGGTTTTCTTCGCGCGCCGGATTTGAGCACGTCACGGCCCGGGAATGGAGGCTTGAAGGCCGGCGTACCGCCAAAAAGAGTTGCCGTGGGCGGCCACACTGGTCCAGCGGTGATCTAAATCTCGCCCGCTTCTTTACCCAGGTCCATCATCCGCTGGTGAAGTCGCGCCGTCAGGCCTTTGTATTTCGGGTCCCCGTAAAGATTGTGAAGCTCTTTGGGATCTTCCTGCAGATCGTAGAGCTCATGTTGTTTGGGTTCGTATTCCCAGTACTCGATCAGCTTGTAGCGCTCGGTGCGGATGCCACGGTTCTTGGGAACCATGTTGGGTCCCGGGTACTCATAGAAGGCGTAGTACCAGTCTTTCCGCCACCCAGCCGGCTCTTCGCCTTTCAGGAACGGCACAAAACTTTTCCCCTGCATGGAGTCGGGAACATCCAACCCTGCCAATTCCATCATGGTCGAGGGGATATCCAGGTTCAGCACCATCTTGTCGTTCAAAGTGCCCGCCTTGATCATCTTTGGGTAGCGCACCAGCAGAGGAATGCGGATCGACGGTTCGTGCATCAGCCGCTTGTCCATAAAGTGCCATTCACCCAGGAAGTACCCGTGATCAGCCGTGAACATGATAACGGTGTCGTCCAGCTTGCCCGTCTGTTCCAAAACCTTCAGAATGCGGCCGACGTTCTGGTCCAGGCCCACGGTGGAGGCGTAATGATTCTTGACCATTGCTTCCAGAGTGCTGACGCCGGTTGAATCCGTCCCAATGTGGTTGTCGCAATTCGCGAAGGCGCGCGGCTTGCCCGGATAACCTTTCAGGTCCTCATCAAAAGTTTCGGGCACGGGGATCTTGGTTCCATCGTCGTACAAGGTCGCCAGGTTTCGCGGCGGGATAAAAGGCTCATGAGGGGCCTTAAGCCATAAATACAGGCAGAAAGGTTTTTCTCTTCTGCCTTCCAGCCACCCGGCGGCCGCCTCCGTAATCACGTCGTCCGAATATCCCTCAACAATATGGTCACCACCGATGTGGCCATCGATGCCTTCAGCAATCGGTGCGTTGACGAATGGTTTCTGCCCGAGATAGCCGTAATAATAATCCCAGTAGTATTCTCTCAGGCCTCCGGCCACATGCGACTTGCCGCAGAAGGCGACCTCATACCCGGCCTTGCGCAAATGCTCTGAAACGATGGGAATGCCTTGGCCGATGTGCCGTTGTTTATTGTCAATCACGCCGTTGCGCCGCTGGGAGCGCAAAGGGCGTTAATCACAAAGGTATTCTGGAAGCGCAGACCCTCGCGCCCGATGCGGTCAATGTTCGGCGTTTTGCAAATCGTATTGCCACCGACGCTCAGCTCACCGGGCTGAATGCCGTCGCCCATAATGATCAGGAAATTGGGCCTGCGGACTCCTTTGCCCGCAGACTCCTGCGCACCAGTGGCAGGAGAGGCGGCAGCGGCAAGCGCGCCGCCCAGCGTCCCAGCGCCCATCTTCAGCACGTCCCGGCGCGAAAGCCCTGCATCCGCCGTGTTCTTTCCAGCTTCGTTCCTGGTTGAACTCATCATCACCTCTCAAAAGATTTTTGCGGCTACGCAAAACCATGGCGATTGGAATCCGTCGCATTCAGAGGAAAATACCGCAACCCCGGTACCGCAGACTGATGCACCGGGCTTACAGAAATGTGCTTGTGTCAGCCTGAACCAAATCCAAGCAGATACAGATAGCACTTCGCTCCCTAAAAGGCAATCACGCGCGTGTCCGGATTCCGACGCCAACCCCGGAGCCTGTGGTATCCGCATCCCGGAGGGCTGCAACCTGCAAGCAACCTGCGGGCCGAAGCAACCTGCGGGCCGATTGACGGAATCCGGAGCGCATGCTATTTTCAGGGTCGCTTTCAAGTCCGCACGCGGAAGGACTTTGATCCCGATATGATTTCCGTTGTAATCCCAACTTACAAAGAGGCGGACTCGATTCAGGAAGTGATCCGCCGCTCCGGTTCGGCGCTGGCCGGGTCCGGCGAAGAATATGAATTGATTGTCGTTGACGATAACAGCGGTGACGGAACGGCCGAGCTTGCCGAGGAATTGGGCATCGAATTCCACGTGCGGGTCCTTCGCCGAGTCGGGCGCTTGGGGCTGGCGACGGCGGTGGTGGATGGCTGGAAGCTCGCGAAAGGAGACCTGCTGGGCGTGATTGACGCGGACCTTCAGCATCCACCGGAAATCCTTGTGGCGCTGGCAGCCGCCCTGCGCCAGTCCAACGCCGACCTGGCCGTGGCCAGCCGCTACATCGCAGGCGGCGGGACCTCAGACTGGGAATTCATTCGGCGCGTGATTTCGAGCGGCGCCACCCACATGGCCGCCACCGTCCTGCCCCTGAAGCTTTCCGCGGTCAGTGATCCCATGTCGGGCATGTTCGTGGTGCGGGCTGCGGCAATTTCGGGCGCTGAGCTTTCGCCGCTGGGTTACAAAATCCTGCTGGAAGTTCTGGCCAGAGGCAGGATTGAACACGTGGTCGAGGTGCCTTACCAGTTTGAAGAAAGGACGCGCGGCGCTTCCAAGCTGGGCGCTCGCCAGTACGCGGAATACCTGGCCCACCTGGTGCGGCTGGCCTTCGCTACGGGCCAGCTCCGCGCCTGGGTCCTCTACAGCTTTGTGGGGTTCACGGGAGCCGTGCTGGATATCGGCCTGATTTACCGGATGGCCGGGCGCGCCGGAGGAAGTGCTTTCTGGGTTGTGCCCCTGGCGGTTGAAGCAGCCTTGCTGTGGAACTTCCTCTGGAACCAGAACGGGACCTTCGCGCGCCGGCTTCGGAGTGTCCCCGCAAAGGCAGGAAGCGCATCGCGCCTGTGGCTCTACCAGAAAGTCTGCCTGCCCGGCGCCATTCTGAACATCGCCCTGACGCTTTTCCTTGCCTTGCAAGGAGTACGGCTGGTCCTTGCAGCAGCGGCAGGAGTGCTTCTCGACGGCGCCTTCAATCTCGCCTTCAATATTCCTTCCATCTGGAAAATCTGGGGCCCGAGGACCTCCACCTCCAGCAACCCTGTTGCAGACGGACAAGGGTAAGCCTGAGTTCCGCTTTTGGTCAGATTCGGCTGGCCCTGCGTCTGGAAGCCCCTTCGCGATTCATCCCTCACCCACCCTCCTGAAAATGCCGATAAGAATCCTGATCGCGGTATGCACAGGTTCGGCGCAACTTCGGGCGGTTCTGTCTCTTCGCGAAACTCCCGAATGTGGATGATGGCGGCCCTGGCTGCGGTCTTCTTCCTCTCCCTGCCCAATCTTCAGTACCCCATCGGCCGCGATCAGGCGACCTATTGCGTGATTGCTGAAGGCCTGCTGAAGGGCAAGCATCTCTACCGCGACCTTTGGGACAACAAGCCGCCGGGAATTTTTTATCTTTACGTTCCCATCGTCCAACTGCTTGGCCGCGTAACGTGGCTGGTGGGTGCGGTGGATCTGGTTTGCGTTTTAGCGGCCGCCTTCGCCACGTTCTGCTTCTGCGCACGGTACCTGGGGCCGCAGACGGGCGCCGTCGCAGCGGTGCTTTATGCCTACTGGCACAACCGAAGAGGCTATATCAATGCGGCGCAACCTGAAGTTTTTATGATGCTGTTGGTTTTCGCCGCCTTCTTTCTGTCGGCATGCGACGGGCCCCGGCTGAAGTGGCGAAGTTTTACGGCGGGGCTGGCGCTGGGTGCTGCTTTCTGGATCAAGTACAACGCGCTCGCGTTCCTTCCTCTTATCGTCTTTCTTCCTTATCTCGACACCCGCCGCCTGGATTTGCCTTCGCCCCGCCTGGGCTTGACCCTGTCCTGGCGGGTCTGGCTCGCCCGCACCGCCGCGCTGCTCGCCGGACTAGCCGCCACCATCGGCGGAGTGCTTGCCTGGTTCCGGTTTTCCGGGGCGTGGCCGGCTATGAAAGAAGTTCAGTTCCAGGTGCTGCCGCGCTATGGCGCCATGCTCGTCGAGCGGACACCTCACTACTTTCTCTGGGCGCTGCGCCAGGTCAACTTCAACCTGGGAACCTGGCCGGAAGCGGGCGTGGCGCTGGCGTTGCTGATCGCCTGGAGATGCCGCGACTTCCGTCGCTCGGCCCCAATCTTCATCGCCGCCGCGTCGGGATTTCTTGTGACGGCCTCGCAGGCACGCTTCAACGCCTACAGCTTTGAGACCTTCTTCCCGTTTCTCGCCATGCTTTGGGCGTATGTGGCTGTGATGGTCTTTGATGGTTTTCGTGCCGTTTCCCAAACGCTGTCCAGACGCGGCTGGGCTGCCGCACGTGTCGGCGTCTGGCTGGTCTTTATCAACTGCGTATATTTTCCGCTGCCCGCGCCCGCCATGCGCCAGGTGGAACGCTATCAGGGACTGGAAAAGTGGTGGCGCAATCCTGAAAAATCCTACGGGAGTTATTGGTGGTCGCTGGGCATTGAGCACCTGGGCGGCGAACTCATGGCCGTCCGGTTTCTCAAGGGCCACTCAGCGCCGGGCGACGAAGTTTACGTGTGGGGAACCGCGCCCCTCATCTATTTTCTTTCCGGGCGGGAGTGTCCCTCGCGCTTTGTCTCGAACCTCGGTCTTATTTCAGACTGGGCTCCGCCGGTGTGGCGCGATGAACTTGTCCGGACCCTGAAGTCAAAGCAGCCGCTCTTCATCATCGTGGAACGCCGCGACGCCATCCCCGCCGTTTCCGGAACCACGCTCGATTCCCAGGAATATCTGGTGCGGTATCCAGCCCTTGCTTGCCTTCTCCGACAACGCTACCGGCGCGTCAAGGCTTTGAGGAACTTCACCGTTTATGCGCGGCTGCAGCGGGTTGCCGCTGGCGGCCCATCATGAGCGCCGATCAACCCATGCAGCGCAGCCTGGTTTCAAAGGCGGGCTCGGACCGCTGGCTGGCGCTGGCCCTCGGGCTGGTCATGTTGATGGCCATTCCCAACCTCAGCTATCCGATTGGGCGCGACCAGGCAACGTACTGCGTGATCGGACGTGGACTGCTGGACGGTGCGCGGCTCTATCGCGATCTCTGGGACAACAAGCCGCCCGGGATCTTCTACCTTTACGCGGCCATTGTGAAGATATTCGGCCCGGCGATGTGGAGCATCGGCCTGGAGGATATCTTCTGGCTGCTGGCCATTTCCGTCTGTATCTTCCGCTTCACGGAACGGACCCTCGGCAACGCCGCGGCGTTCTTCGCCGTCCTGGTGAACTCCGCCCTGCACATCCGCGCCGGCTACTGGGATGCGGGCCAGCCGGAAACTTTCCTCATGCTTTTCGTCTTCGGCAGTTACTTTCTACTTTCCGGCCGTGGCCGGAGGATGAAGCTCAGAGAAGTGGGCGCAGGTTCCCTATTTGCCGCCGCATTTTGGGTTAAATATAACGCAGTCACATTCCTGCCTTTATTGTTGCTGGCGCTGTACCAGAAGTCGGAGGAGGCCGGGGACGGCTCGCTGAGGGCAAGGATTGCAACTGACTCTATTGATTGGACTTCCACGGAGTTCAGGTTCGCGGCCGGGTTCGGTTTGGTCAGCGTTTTGGTCGTCTCCGGCTGCTTGTTCAGTGGCGCATGGAGCGCATTTGTTGAGCAACAGTTCCAAGTCCTTCCGCGGTATGCCGCCACGGCCTCCGCCGGCATCCCGAACTACTGGGCGTGGGCGGGTGGGCGCATCGAATTCTGGCTGGGTTTCTGGACGGTGTGCGCGGCGCTGGCAGCCGTCATCATTGCCTGGCGGCGGCATCACCTGTCGCGCCTGGCGCCGGCGCTGGTGGGAGCCGTTGCCGGGTTCGCGGCGCTGGCCATGCAGATTCGCTATCAGCCCTACTATTTTGAAACCTGCTACCCGTTCTTTGCCATCTTCTGGGCGTATCTGATGGTTCAGGCTTTCGAAGGCGCGCGGGCCCTGGCGCGTGACTTTGCCCGCCGCAACTGGCCGGTGGCGCGCGTTCTCACCTGGGTGGTGTTTGCGAACCTGGCTGCCCTTTGCCTGCCTGGACCGGTGATCCGTATGGTGACGAACTACCGGGCTTTCAACCAGTGGCGGCAGGACCCGGCGCGGTTCTATTCCAGTTACTCCTGGCCGGGCGCAGCCGAAGACTTCCGCGACGTCCTGCGCGTGGTGGATTTTCTCAAGCGGCATCCCGCGCCCGCCGACGGCGTCTACGTGTGGGGCAACGAGCCGCTCATCTATTACCTCAGCGGCCACCGCCCGCCCGCGCGTTTTGTCTGGAACCTGCCTCTGATCGCCCCCTGGCGTCTTCCCGGCTGGCGGCAGGAACTGGTCCGGCGTCTTACCGAAGTCCGCCCGTGTTACATCATTGTGGCGCGGCGCGACGAGGTCCACGGCCTTTCCGGAACCTGGCAGGATTCCGCCGAGGCGCTGCGGGGTTTTCCTGCGCTGGCAGATTATCTCCGCCATTTCTACCAGCCCTTCAAGGACGATGGGACTTTTGAAATCTACTGCCGCGCGCCGGGCGCTATGACGACTGCCTCAACTGGTCCGCCATCCTGAGCTTCCCCCAAGCGTTCAGCGGCAACTTCTTCTGCCTGGGGCATGATCACCCGAACCTGCAAATCCAGCAGGAAGAGAACGCCGCACAATGCCAGCGCGCCAAGCGAAACCGCCCAACCCGCCGCAAGCCCACGCTGCCGGTAATAGAAGCGGACGGTGTGCCGGCCTTCGGGCGCGCGAACGGCGCGAAACAGCAGGTTCGCCCGCAGGACCGGGACTTCCCTTCCGTCCACCGTCGCCTGCCAGTTGGGGTCGAAGCGGTCGAGCAGCACCACATAGCCGGGCCGCGAAAGATTCACCTGCAGGGTGACGCTGTTGGGCCGGCGGCGAAAGGATTCAACCTTTCCGGCGGGGCCCGTCGCCGGCGAAGCAGGCTCGACCGCATCCTTTGACTCGAGCAGCACGGTGTTGCGCGCATCGAAGCCGGGATCAGCCAGTCGCGCCATCGTCTCGTCCGGATCGGGAGAGTAGACAGCCGTCGCCGCCACGTAGGCCCTGGGCAGGAAGCACCCGTTCTCATAGAGGTAGCTCGGGAAAGGCGTGCCGTTTTCGACCGGCGCGACTTCGCGGGCCGTCTGATAATTTCCCTGCGCGCCCAGAATCTGGTATCGCACGTTGCTGCGGCCCATCAAGCACAGTGTCTGGTTGGGTCCCGCCACCTTGTGCAGGGCGAAAAACCAGAACTTGTAAAGCTCCACCGGGAAGCTCCATTCCGGATCGACGTTTGAAATGCCCTCGGCGTCATCCAGCAGGCCGCCGTGCTCCAGCAGCAGACGTTCCTGGAAGGCGGCAGGCGCCGGCGCGCCGAGGTTGCGAGCGGCAGGAATGGAATCAAAATCCAGCGGTTGCTTCAGGGCTTCGGTTGAGACCGCAGCCAGCCGGGAGCCGCCGAAAACGTCGGCGTAGCGGTATGGCATTTGCGATGGCTCGAAGTGGCTGAGCACCGGCGGATGATAGGGGAAAAAGGTGCTCGGGACAGTGGGGTTGGCGGAATAATTCACGAGGATCAACTGCCCTGCCCCGACAGCCAGAGCCAGTCCCACAAGGCGGGACGCGCGGCGGCCGCCCCGTTTGAGTGCCGCAAACCAGAGCGCGGCTCCCAGGGTCAGTCCGGCGATTCCGGGCGCCTGCCAGCGCAGCATGTTGAGGAAATACCGCGCGGCGCCTTCCACGGCCCCGGGGCCAAACGCTCCCACGGAGTGGATTCCCATGTCCGTGATGATGTGGCCCAGCGCCCACGCGGCGGCCAGTTCCACCCATTGCGGGACCAGCCACGCAGCGCCCCACACCAGCCACGCTGTTGCTGCCGCAACAGTCAAAGCGGCGAGCACGCCCGTGGCTCTGCCCGACCGCCATTCCTCCGGCCGGCCCCACCTTGCGGAGTCGATTCCCCAGCCGGCCAGCAGCGCCACCAGCAGCGTCACCGGCACCAGCAGTTTGATGGGGAAACGCACCAGCTTCAGAAAGGGTATGGCAAAAAGCGCCAGGCGGTAAAGCGGCGTGAACCGCCCGAAGGCCAGCAGCAGCAAGACCAGCGCCCCCCATCCCGCAAAGCGCCGGCGCCGGTCGCGGCCCAGGGCGCAGCCGATAAAGGCGAGAACGAGCGGCACGAAACCCAGAAAGAGCGAGGGAAAGTAGGGCTTGTTCTCAAAATTCAAAACCGGCGTCCACAACGATGTTGCCGTGAACATGGGGTCGGGAAAACCCGCCACGAAAGTTCCAATCAGTTGCAGCGGGTGGAGCGACCAGTAGGTGTTCTGGCTGAAGGGGAATCCAATGGCCCCGCGCAGCGAGCGCCGCAGCAGCACCGTGGCCGGAAACAGTTGCACCGCCGCCAGCGCCGTCATCAGCCCGCCCGTCAAGACGAAGGCAACGAACACCCGGAGGTTTTTTCGGGCAAGCGGATGCCGGAAGAACCCGGCCTGGAAGAGCCCATAGGCAAAACACAGACCGAAGGTGGCGAGCAGTGTGAAAGGTTCCCCGGCCAGAAATTGCATCAGGAAAACCAGCGCCAGCAGCAGCCAGCGGCGGATGGAGCGGCCCGCGAGCGCGCGGTCTGTAGTCAGCAGCGCCCAGGGAATCCAGGCGGCGCAGGCGACTTCATTATAAAAACTTCCGAGCGAAAGCACCGGCCCGCTGAATACAAAAAACAGCGCCGCAAAAAAACCCGCCAGGTGTGACTGCCCCCAGCGCCGGGCCAGCCAGTACGCGCCCACCGCAGCCAGCGTAAAGTGCAGGACAAAATGCAACTGGAAAGCGATGCGCACGGGCAGCAGAACAATCAGCAACGTTGTGGGATAGAAAACGAGGGCGTTGGGATTTTCCAGGATGGGCTGGCCGAAATTCAGGTAAGGGTTCCAGTAAGGCAGCGAGCCGCCGCGGCAGATCTGGTGGATGAGGTGGGCGAGGGGATAGCTCTGGTTCAGAATGTCGCGGTAAAAAAGCATCTGGGAAGTGAAGAGAATTTTATAGAACATCAGCGCCACGGCCGCGGCCAGAATGGCCAGCGCGTAGTAATCCTTGCGGTCGGGGAAAGGAGCATTGGCGTGGGTGGTTTCTGTAGCGGCGGGTTTAATCCGCCACAATGGCGATCCCGCCCCGGCGGGATCGCCGCTACCTGCGTGGCGAAGACATTGTTCGTTAATGTCTGCGCTCATTGTGGCTGAGGGTGTAGCACGGGCCTCCGGTCCTGAGGTCCGCGGTTCTATCTCCGTGAGACCAGCACGATCCATCGGAGCGCCAACCCGCATTCTTTCGCCCCTGCCGGGGCTGGGAAGTCGTTTCATGGCTTCGTTTCCCACGGCTCGCGCCATGGGCTAAAGTCTTTCGCCCGCTATGCGGGCTGAATCCTGTCGCTACGAGGGCAATGGCCAGCGGGAATGGTTTTGTAGGGGAGCCCTCCGGGCTCCCGCGCCGTCTGGGCCAGCCAATGAGAAAACGGGAGGGCGAAGCCCTCCCCTACGAAAATCAAGAACCGCAGGCCACAAGGGCCTGCGCTACCCGGCTTTCCCTTGCAGCCGTGAGGGACGAAGCGTTGCAGCCGTGGCGCGGCCCTTATGAGGAAATCGTCGGAATCGGCCTGAGGGTTTATGGGTTTAATTTGTGGTGGTAAGATGCCGGTGGCTGCGGACGTAGAGACTACAATGCGAGCATCTGCGCCAGCCCGCGGAATATTCCCCTGCAATCCTGGTCGTCGAATCCCGCTCGCGCCATGACTCCCGGCTTCTCGATTTACTGGCCTGATCTTTCGCCCCTGCTGGGGCTGGGAAATCTTGTCATGGCTCCGTGTCCCATCCCGCGAGGCGGGATGGGCTAAAGTCTTTTGCCCGCTTTGCGGGCTGAATCCGCGCTACGAGGGCACCGGCCCGCGGTAACGATATTGTAGGGGAGCCCTCCGGGCTCCCGCGCCGTCTGGGCCAGCCCTGAGAAAACGGGAGGGCCGAGCCCTCCCCTACGAAAAGACACTCTTTCAATCGCGCAATCGCAATTCGCTTGAACATTCA
The DNA here is from genome assembly GCA_021789565.1 of Acidobacteriota bacterium. The sequence goes on along the minus strand of JAJYJL010000003.1, from coordinate 10,995 downwards.
ATGGACCCCTCACCCGGCTCCCGCCTTGCGGGACCACCCTCTCCCCACGGGAGAGGGCTTATAAGGTTGTTGGGCGCCTAGCGCGCTGCGGCACGGATAAATCCGTGCCCTTTCGCAAAAACCCCCCGCCGCCCTTTCGCAAAAAGCCCACGCCCACTTTCGCAAAATGCCCGCGCCATCCTTTCGCAAAAAGCCGCCGCCCTCTTTCGCAAAAGCCCGCGCCTTCCTTTCGCAAAGTGCCGTCGCCCTCTTTTGCAAAAAGCCGTCGCCATCTTTCGCAAAATGTCCGCGCCATCCTTTCGCAAAAAGCCCACGCCTTCTTTTCGCAAAATGCCCACGCCCACTTTCGCAAAATGCCCACGCATTCCTTTGTTACTAAATTGGCGGGAGGGCTGAATCCGGAAAACCCGCAGAGTTACCGAACAACTCTTCGCTACCACGCTTCGTGGGCTGGCTTTTGCCTGCTGCCTACTGCTTTCTGTCTTCTGGCTCCTGATCAAATCAAAAGGCTCAGACCCCACACAGCGGAAACACGGGCGGGACGCCCGTGCCACGCGCTAATGGTAGGGCAGGCTCTGCAGGGTTTGGCGGTCGGGCTGGGAGGGTGTGGCGGAGGGCTCGGGCACATTGGGCTCGAATCGGGCCTGGGAAGCTCCGATGAAGGGCTGGTTAGGCGAAAGCGGGTTTTTCTTTCGCGCCGAGAGCACGTCGAGCAGGAAGGAGCTTCGGCTGGGACCGTGCGCAAAAAGGTAGTCCTGGTCGCGCCAGGGTTCAGACGAATCAGCCAGCAGTTGAATGAGCCTTTGGTGAAGGTCCGCCATGGTGGCCTGCGCGCCCGGGGAGCCGGCCAGGTCTTTCTGGTCGAGCGGATCGTCCGGCCAGCGGTAGAGCTCGCCGCGCCCGCCCGAATCGTAGATGTATTGCCACTCAGGCGTGGTGAGGCTGATCATGGCCTTGGTTCCGGTCTCATTGAAGATGGGCACCAGTTCCGAAATAACAAAATTGTCAAAAGGCTGAGGCTTGAATGCCGGATCCCAGAAACGGGCCAGGCTTTCGCGGCTGAAGGGGGTGTGGCCGCCGCCGGCCAGGTCCAGCACGGTGGAGAAAAGGTCGCGGGTGCGGACGATGTGGCTGATGCGGGCGTCCTTTGGAATGCCCGGCCCGGCAATGATGAGCGGAACGTGCAGGAGCTCGCGATAGAGGTTGTAACCGTGGCTGTAAAAGCCCTGCTCGCCGAAAGCTTCGCCGTGGTCGGAGGTGATGATGACGATGGTGTTCCTGCCCTGGGGAGACTTTTGGAGAAGATCAAGCAGGCGGCCCACCTGGGCATCAAGAAAGGCCAGGCAGTTGTCGTAAGCGGCAATCAAATGATCACGGTCGGCGGGCGTGATGTCCCGGGCAGGGTCCGGGCCCTGCAGGTCCCTGAACAGCTTGTGGACCAGCCTGTTCGAGAGCGTCCCGAAGCGGTGGTTGTAGGGTGGCTGGGTGAGGTAGGGCACGTGGGCGTCAAAGTAGTTGATAAAGAGAAAATAGGGGTCTGCGGGCGGGCGGCGGAGCCAGCGGAAAACACCCTGGTTGGTTTCGCTCGCGTCCTCCCGTTCGAGATAATCGAAGCGGCAAAAGGTCTGATAGGCGGGCTGGATGAGCGCCGTGCCCAGCAGCGTGCCGGCCAGATTGCGCCACAGCGATTCGCTGTCGTCACGGTAAACGCCAAAGCCCCGGCCGATGCCCCAGCCCTTCTGGCAGTAATCGAAATTGGCAGCAAATCCCGCAGTTTCGTAGCCCTCGGAGTGCAGGGCCTCGGCCAGAGTGCGCGGCCCGGGGGGCAGCGGCAGCCACCAGTCGGCGCCGTTCTGGTGGGGCAGCAGGCCGGTGAACATCGAGGCGTGGGAGGCCAACGTCCAGGAAGTGGCCGAAATGGCGTTTTCAAACAGCACTCCGCGGCGGGCCAGGCGGTCGATGTTGGGCGTGGTGGGGCGCGGGTAGCCGTAGGCCGAGAGATGATCGGCGCGCACGGTGTCGAGAACGATGAAGACGATGTTCGGGGCCCGGGCATCCTCAGCGGACGCCGCCTTCACAGCTTCCGCGCCCGGAAAAGGGTCGAGCAGGTAATATCCCACGCCGCAAAGGGCGGCGAGGCCGGCCGCCACAAGGCCCCACGCAAGGAAGCGCACCCAGCGGAAGCGCCAGCGCGCGGCCAGGCGCGAAACCGGCTTCCACAACAGGTAGACGGCCACGGCCGCTGCCGCCAGGGCTGCCGCGAACGCCAGCAGCGGTACCAGAAAGTCCCGCAGGCTGTATTCCTTGATCACGATTCGGGCGTGGAGCCAGCGGATCCGCAGGACCACAAAAGCCACGATGACGGCCACATCAGCCGCAGCAAGCAATCTGATCCGGTGTCCTCCGGGCTTTCGCCCCGCCAGCAGGCCCAGCACCAGACCCAACAGGCCAAAAGAGGCGATGTCCACCAGCGGAGCCAGAAACCATTCCACGGTGCCGATGTCCGGAACCAGCAGGGCCGGAACGATGGGCGAGGTGCGCAGCAGCGCGGCTTCAAAAATACCCAGCAGCAGGCCGGTAAACGCGCTGAACACCACAAACCGCGAAATCACCTCCCTGCGGCTTGCGCCGCGGCCAGCCGGGCCTGTACTGAAAAGTTCCCTCAGGTTCATCTCGTCCTTTTCCTTCGCCTGCTTCCAGCGCTTATGGTTAGCCTGACACACCTGCGTGGCATCTACAACGGTGTCCGATCGGACGGGCGGGAGCGGGGACCGGCGGCCGAGGTTTCCTGCGGAGAGCGGCTTCTGGAACAAAATTCAAAATTGCCCCGGCCAGGCGGCGTCAGCCGAGCGCCAGGTACTGTTCCACCTGCTCCGGCCTGAAGCCCACCAGTTCCGGCTCCAGGCAAATCTTCATCCCCGTGCGGGCGTGGACGGTCCGGCGCACGCAGCCGGCCAGCGTGAGCACGTCGTGGGCGGTGGCGCCGCCGTCGTTCAGCAAAACCAGCGGCTGGGTCTCATTCACCCGCGCCCTGCCCTCGCGATGTCCTTTGAGGCCGCAGATTTCAATCAGAAAGGCGGTGGGAATTTTCACCGGCCCGTCATCGCCTGAGCGCTGGCGAATTTCTTCCAGCCGGTGCAATTCCGCGGTTGAAAAATTATTCTGGATGTTGGCGCGCAGAACTTCGAATTCCGCTTCGCTCAACACCAGGTTCTTGAAAAACGACCCCGCGTTGCCATCCTTCTCTTCGCGCGGGAAAGGAAATTTGCGGTCGCGGATCTCGATGATGGCGTCGCGGACCTGCTGGGCGGAGGGTCTGTCGATACCGCGTTCTTTGAAGTACTCGCGCACGTCCAGGTAACGAAGATCCAGCCTGGCCAGGCGGCTGAGCGCCAGTTCAATCTGAAGAATGATGAGATTGTCTCCTATGCCGGAGTTGAAAATGCTTTTCCGGTAGCCGAAGCCGCAGTCGGCGGAGCCGAGCTTCAGCACGTTGCCCGTCGCCACCTGCATCACCGTGGCGCTCCTAAACACATCGCTGATCTGCTGGCCGTACGCTCCGATGTTCTGGACGATGGCCGCGCCGGCCTGGCCGGGAATGTGCGAGAGGCTTTCGATGCCCCAGAAACCTTCCTCAACCGAGCGGGCCACCACCTCATCCCAGGTTTCGCCTGCTTCAGCCCGCAGCACGACTTTTCCGGACTCCACGGTTTCTATGGCAATGCCCCGCCCGACGGGATGGATGACCAGTCCCGGGAAGCCGCTGTCGCTGACCAGGATGTTGCTCCCCCCGCCCAGCAGGAAAACGTCCTGCCCTTCCCGCCGCGCAAACCGAAGGGCATCGAGAAAATCTTCACGCGTGGCCGCAGTGGCAAAAGCGCGTGCGGGCCCTCCCACCTTGAAAGTGGTGAAGGGCTTGAGCGGCTCATCCCGTCTGATCTCGAAATGGTCCATGCTTCAGTGTAGCCTCCGAAGGCCTGCGAGTCACTGCACGTGCCGCTTGCGGCCCGCCCAGTAGGGTTCGCGCAGCACCTTCTTCAGGATTTTGCCCGTGCCGCCTTTGGGCAGCCCTGGCAGGAATTCCACCGACTTGGGGACCTTGAATCCGGCCAGATGGCCGCGGCAGTGGTCGAGGATGCCGGCTTCATCGGCGGCCTGCTCCGCGCGAAGCACCACCAGCGCCTTGGGCACCTCGCCCCACTTGTCGTCCGGAACGGCAATCACCGCGCATTCCAGCACCGCAGGATGCAAGCTGAGGACGCGTTCAACCTCCGCCGAGGCGATGTTCTCGCCGCCGCTCAAAATCATGTCCTTGGAGCGATCGACGATCAGGACGTAACCGTCCTCGTCAATCGTGGCCAGGTCGCCGGTGTGGAACCAATCGTCCTGGATGGCGCGTTCGGTGGCTTCCGGCTGATTCCAGTAGCCCGCCATCACCACGTCGCTGCGGACAATTACCTCGCCCACTTCTTCGCCGTCGGGCTTGACGTCGTTGCCATGGATATCCACCACGCGGATTTCCGCGCCGGCCAGCGCGCAACCCGCGGTCGCCTTGCGGCGGTCCTGAACATACGGAGGATCGCCCGCCAGGTGCTCTTTGATGCTGGCGAAGGAGATGACCGGCGAAGTTTCCGTCAGGCCGTAACCGCCCTTGGCCACGCAGCCCGGCATCTTTTCTTCAATCTCGCGCACCAGCGCCGTGCTGCAGGGCGCGCCGCCGAGGAACACGGTTTTGACGCTGGAGACATCGTAGCGGGCGAACTCCGGGTGATTGATCATGGCGGTCGCCATGGTGGGAACCATCTGGAGCTGCGTCACGCGCTCGGCCTCGACCAGTTGGAGCACGGTGAGCGGATCAAACTTTTTGATCATCACGTGCCGCCCTCCCAGCAGGGTCAGGAAGTGCGGCGTGCCCCAACTGTTCACGTGAAACAGCGGCACCGTGTAAAGCCCCACTTCTTTGTCCACCTGGTGCTCCACCTGCAGCCTGTAAAAGGCGTGGAGATAGAGGTTGCGGTGGGTGAGCATCACGCCCTTGGGATGCGCCGTGGTGCCGCTGGTGTAAAAAAGTTCGGCCACGGAGTTTTCATCAATCGTGCGGTAATCGATTTCCGCCGGCCCGGCCTCGGCCAGGATCTCGTCATAGGTTATGGGATGCGCCCACCCGGGCGGAGAACCCCGCAGCGCCACAAAGTGCCTGACCGACTGGGCGCCCGGCCGCAACTCTTCCAGCAGGGGAATGAATTCGGGATCGAAAAAAAGCATGGCGGGCGCGGCATCGTTCAGGATGTAAGCCAATTCTTCTGCACTCAGGCGGATGTTGAGCGGCAGCAGGATGGCGCCCAGTTGAGGGACCCCGAAATAGGCTTCCAGCAGGCGGTGGCAATTAAAACTCAGGAAGGCCACGCGCTCGCCTTTCTCGAGGCCCAGACGCAGCAGCGCGGCCGAAAGCCGGTCGCAGCGCTCGTCAAACTGGCTGTAGGTAAGCCGCAGGTTTCCGCAGACGACGCCTTCCTTTTTCCCGAAGATGCGCGCGGCATGGCGCTTGAGGCGGACTGGAGTGAGGGGAAGAACCATGGTTGTTTATTGTCCCTCGATGATTGCGGCTGAAGCCTGAAAGAGGCGGCGCCGCCCAGGCAGAGCAGGCGTCGAAGGGTTGGCCATTCGTCCGCTGCCGGCGCTAATACTGGCGCTTTTCGATGCGCGGGCGCTCCACGCGGCTCATCGCTCCTTTTTCAATCGCCGGATGTTTGAGGCCGCGCAATTCGTCCACGTTCGCGCAAACCTTTTCCACCGCGTCGGCAATGTCGTCAACGTCCTGACGGCTGCCGAGGAACAGATGGTGCGGCAGCCACACGGATTCCTCGTATGCGGCGCGCTCTGAAACCGGGCAATGATATTTCGTCCGCGGGTCCAGCGGTTCCGCGCGGCCCCATGAAAGCGCCGGAAATTCCGCCGGGTCCAGCGGAAACAGCGCGCTCTTGTAAACGGGCTCGTAGAACAGCCCGTCGCAGGGGATGCCTTCCAGCTCCAGCGCTCCCAGAAAAGCCGCCCGCGGAGTGTTGCCAAAGGCTTCCGCATTGTATTTGAAAACGTACTGGTAAGCCGCCACGCGCGTGTTGCGCTTGTCGTGCTTGAGGAAATCGAGGCCGGGAATCTTGCGCAGCCGTTTTTCCAGATGCGCCATGTTGGCCTGGCGCTTTTTGGCCTGCCCGGGCAGGCGCTCGAGCTGCGCTTCCAGAATGGCTGCCTGGAATTCCGTCACACGGAAATTAAATCCGATCAGCCGGTGGCCAAAGCTGTCGGTCTGGCTGGCGCGGCCGCAATTCACATACGATTGCGCACGCTCGTAGTAGACCAGCTTGCTGGTGATCACCCCGCCGCCTTCGCCGGAGGTCATCAGTTTGCTCGACTGGAAGCTGAAGCAGCCGAAGTCGCCCGTGGCTCCTGCGCCCTTCTTTCGCCATTGGCCGCCGTGGGCGTGCGCGCAGTCTTCAATCACCAGCAGGTTGTGTTTGCGCGCGATCTTCATGATGGCGTCCATATCGGCAAAGCTCATGGCCAGATGCACGGGCAGGATGGCGCGGGTCTTCTCCGTCAATGCCGCCTCGATGAGCCGGGCGTCCAGGCAGTAAGTGCCGGGATCGACGTCAACGAAGACGGGCACGGCGTTCAACAGCAATACCGGACCGACCGTCCCTTCCCACGTGTAGGCCGGAACAATCACTTCATCGCCCGGCTGGATGCCCGCCGCTTTCAGCGCCACCTGGATGGCCACCGTGCCGTTGGAAACCGCCAGGCCGTACTTTGCGCCGTGGAACTTTGCGAACTTCTGCGCAAAACGGTCGGCGATGGTGTTGGGAAACGGATAGCCGCCCCAGTTGCGGCTGGCCAGCACTTTCTGCAACGCGCGCTCTTCTTGCCGACCGTAAATCGGCCAGTCGGCAAAAGTCTTCGTGCGGACGGGTTTGCCTCCCGTGATTGCCAGTTTCCCCATGGTCTTCTCCTTCAGCCCGGACTATTCAAGGGCCGGCGGATGCTGCCGTGAAAGGGGAGAAGGGGCACGACTTCAGTCGTGCCGCAGACCCGGTTCGAAGCCGGCGGCTTCAGCCGGCGAAAGTTCCGGCGCCATGAGCGTTCCGCTCAGGGGCTGAAGCCCCGAGAGGAGCTTTTCAGGCGCTCCCACCGGCACGACTGAAGTCGTGCCCTTTCACGGAGCCCTGCTGCGTCATGAATAATCCGCGCTAACATCTCGCCTTGCAACCCTGGCCAGGGGACCCCTGCCCGGCGGATATTTTATCCCACTTCGGCAATAATGTTTTCCGTTGTGTCCTGCGGGGACTCGAGTTTCCCCACAATGAACCAGTAGGCCAGCAGGCCGCTCACCAGCAGCACCGGCCCCAGCACAAAGCCGGCCACAAACGAGCCGGTCCAGGCGATCAGGAAGCCGGTGACCAGCGGCGCGGCGATGCCTCCGATGTTTCCTGCAAAGTTCAGGAACCCGGTCCAGACTCCGACCTCGTCGTGCGGGGCGCAGAGCTGCACCATCACCAGCAGATTGGCGGTGGACAGTCCCACAAAGCCCGCGCCGACGATCAACCCCACGGCGATATTGGCGCTCTGGACAAAGGCCGCGGGGATCATCAGCAGGCCGAACAGGAAGCCGAAAGTTATGATGCTTTTTCGCGTGCGGGTGGCGTTCCAGCCGCGTTTGATCAGGCGGTCGGCAACCCAGCCCCCCAGCGGCTCGCAAACGGCAAATACCGCGTAAGGCATGGCCGAGAACAGCCCCGCCTTGATGATGCTCAGATGCCGGGCTTCGTACAGGTAGTCAGGAAGCCAGGTGAGCATCAGATACCAGAAATAATCGAAGCAGAAAAAGCCCAGGCAGACGCCCAGCAGGTTGCGGTCAAAATGCGCCAGCCTGAAGCGCCGGCGCGCCTGCGGCCCGGGCGCTTCGGCCGGCAACTGTGGCTGGGGCTTCTTTGCCAGTTTGGCCGGGAAAGCAATGAACCACGGGACCAGCCAGATGAGGCCCAGGATCCCGATCATCACAAACGCGTCCCGCCAGCCGTAATGCACCAGCAGCCAGGGAATGGCGAGCCCTCCCACGACCAGGCCGAAGCGGGTGCCGGAATCGAAAAAGCCCGACGGCAGGCCGCGTTCAGCGCGGCCAAAAAGCACGCTCACAACCTTGAGGCCGCCCGGCAGGTAAATGGATTCGCCAAAACCCAGCAGAACGCGAAGCAGGATGAGCACCGTCAGGGTGCCGGCCAGGCCCGTCAGGCCCTGCGCCACGGACCAGAGCGCAAAGGCCCCGGCGTAGACCCACAACAGGTCCATGCGGTCTGCCATCAGGCCGATGGGGATCTGCATTGCGGTGTAGGACCAGAAAAACGCCGAGAGCAGGACGCCCTTGGATTCCGGACCCAGGTGAAGGTCGTGGGAAATCAGCGGCAAGGCAAACGAAATCGTTGTGCGGTCGAGATAGTTGATGATCGAAGCGATAAAAAGCAGCCACATCACCACCCATCGCCGCGTATTGCTGACGCCGAGGGACGGAACAACGGTGAAAGGGACGCCGGAGCTTGTTCCATTCTCTGTATTCATTGGGTCTCCCAGCCTTCAGGAAGGACTTGGGCAGCATATCGCAATTCCCAAAGAGTTCAAGGGAAAGATGCAGAATCATACTTCTGCGGACCAGAGATTGAAGACGACCTGAGATTGTGCCACCAGGACATTTCGCCTGTGGTATTGTTGTGCCTCGAAAAGCATTCCATTGCGGAGGCAACTTGCGATGTATCCCATCAGCCGAAGACGGTTCCTTCAGGCAGGCGTAGCCGCCACAGCATCTTTGAAAGTTCTGACGCCGGGCCGCTCCAAAATTTACCCCGACCGCTGGGTTTACGTTTCAACCGGCCTCGCGAGTGAGGAAGAACTGAAGCGCGTCGAGGGCATCGCACACACTGCCGCCCGTCACGGGTTGAACGGCATGTTGCTCTCGGCGGGCTTCGATCAACTGGACTTGAAGCCTCAGTCATTTCTCACGCGGCTCACCCGCCTGAAGAAAACCTGCGACAGCCTGGAAGTGGAAATCATCCCCCTGGGGTTCAGCGTGGGATACGGCAGCGGAATTACCGCCCACAACAAAAATCTTGCCGCCGGGCTTCCCGTCCATGGCGCGCTGTTCGTGGCCGCAGAACACCAGGCGCATTTTGTTCCTGATTCGCCCGCAAAACTTTTGAACGGCGGATTCGAAGACCGGCAGGGGAATCATCCGGCGGGCTTTTCCGTTCACGGGCGAAACGTTTCCATCGACACTGCCGTGTTCCATTCCGGAAAGGCTTCTGTCCGCATCTCGGATTTTAACGGCGCCTCCGGAGACACCTATCTGGCGCAGAACATCCGCACCACTCCCCACCGTTGCTATCGCCTGCGCTGCTGGGTCAGGACGGAAGGCGTATCACCGGAAACGCGTTTCCATTTCTGGGCCATCGCCCCGGACGGCCGTGAACTGGCCTACGTGGAACTTCCCATGAAGGCCGCCAGCGGCTGGAACAGGATGGACTGGGCTTTCAATAGCTGGTACGCGGACCAGGTGAGTTTTCGCGTGGGCATTGCCGACGGCAAGGCCCGGAACGTCTGGCTGGATGATGTGGAGTTCGAAGAAGTGGGCCTCACGAACGTCCTGCGCCGGCCGGGAACACCGGTGACGGTCCGGAATGCGAAGACGGGCGAGGTGTATGAGGAGGGACGGGACTATGCCGCCATCGCCGACCCTCACCTCAACTTCCGCTGGGACCACGAAAGTCCCGCCATCCACCTGCCGGCGGGCAGCCGCATCCGTCCCGGCGACCGCCTGCGCGTGGATTACTTCCACAGCCTGTCGATTTACAAGGACCAGGTTCCCATCGATATGTCGGAGCCGGAGGTTTACGAAATCTGGAAAAGGCAGATTCCGCTCATCGAGAAGTATCTGTCGCCGGAAAAGTACTTCCTCAGCATGGATGAAATCCGCATTGGCGGCTTCTGCAAAGCCTGCAAGGACCGTCACCTGCCGATGGCGGAAATCCTGGGAGATTGCGTCAAGAGGCAGGCGGAAATGATTCGCGCCGTTCATCCCGGCGCCGAGGTTTTTATCTGGTCAGACATGTTCGATCCCAACCACAACGCCCGCAAGCAGTATTACCTGATCGACGGAAGCTTTGACGGCACCTGGAAGTACTTGCCAAAGAACTTGGAGATCGCCTGCTGGTATTACGAAAAGCGCGACCTGAGCCTGCCGTTCTTTTCCAAACTCGGCTACCACACGCTTGCCGGCGCTTATTACGATGCCGACAACCTGGACAATCCCAAAGGCTGGCTGAAGTCGCTCGACCGCACGCCCGGCGCCATCGGCATCATGTACACCACCTGGCGGAACAAATACAAGCTGCTTCCCGCTTTCGGCGATCTGGTTTCCAAGAGATGAGAGGGCGTCTGTAGAGATTCAGGATCGGGCAGGGAAAAGAGGGGAACCGGAATCAGGCAAAAGGATACATGATCCAGCCGAGCAGCACGGCGATTCCGACAAAGGCGATAAAAACCTTGGCGCCGTAGATCACCTGCTCCCGCAGCGTGCGTTTGCTGAGCACCGCAAACACCACGGAGACAAAGAAGGAAAACAGCGTCAGAGCTTCAAAATGCGTGAGAACCATTTGTTTTACCCTTCGGCAAAAAACGTCGCACCGTCATGCTGATCCCGCAGAGCGGGAGAAGCATCTGCTGTATCTTTGTCAGGACAAACAAAGCAGATTCCTCTCCCGCTTCAGCGGGACCGGAATGACGGGCACGGACATCGGAACCGTAAGGTCAAAGAACATGGGGCCGGCAATCTGCTAAGACTTCCTTCCCACCGCAATGTCGTACGCGTCCAGGATGGTCAGGACGTTCAGCATGCCTGCGGAAATCAAAAACGCGGTGCCATAATCCGAGCAGACAAAATAGACGTTGCCG
>JAJYJL010000506.1 GCA_021789565.1 Acidobacteriota bacterium | reverse complement strand
AGCGCCGTTGCGGAAGATCTGAGTGTAAGCGTAGACGGGCCCATCCAACCGAGAGCCGTACCACAACACGAAGCCGTCGAAGTTGAACCGGCTCTCCCAGGCCAGATCATCTGTGCTCATGGGCCTAAAGTCCATTTCCGTACTCGGGACCGGTGCCGACCTTAGGAAAACTCCGGGGGGCGACACAAGGCCGGCCAGCGGGACAACGTGAAGGGCGAGCTTGGGTGCCTTCCTTAACGGCACCGGCGTTTCGTCCGCCATCATCTTTGCGATCCGATCGAGGCGGAACTGCCTAACGCGCTCGGCGATACTGTCGGAAAGCAGAAAGGCCGAACGAATCTCATCCACGTCAAGCCGATATTTACCGTTGGAATTGCGTGCGTAAAACCTGGAGGAGCCTCCGAATGTCACCATGTGCGGTGACGCGAAGCTTTTGCGCACGTGAATTACAATCGCCGTCCGGCCGCTAGAGAGGGGGACAGGGTGAACCACAAATCCCGGGATGCGTGGTCTGATTCCATTGCGAATACTGTTATCGAGCGCGCTGACGGCTGAGCCCGGATCGATTATTTCCATGCCGCACAACTCGACTGGAGCATCCCCTTCTTCCTTCATGCCATACACGAGGTGGCCGCCGCTCGCGTTTGCTAAGGAGGAGACGTCCGCAAGGAATTCCTTCTTATCACCATCGCTCTTTCCGGGGAGCGCTTGTTTGTACTCCACGGTCTTCCGCTCCGAAACCTTATTCTCAATCAGGTCCCGAAGGTCGGCCTCGACGATTTCCTCAATAGGCTTTTCAAGCGACACGGTCAAACCGTCCTTTTGGAAACCCTGTACCGCAACGTCCCCTTCCCGGTATTGCAGCCCTCTCGATTTGTTTCGACTAACGTCGAGAGGCCGCAGGGTCAATGAGCGAACCCTGCGCTACAAAACCCGGGGATCATAGATCGCCGCTGTACCTGCATGAGAACTGGGGAGGATGCTAGCACCCCTAGCGGGACCATGCAGGCGACTCAACCACCCACTTACTTTTTGCGTGTCGCGGTTGCCTTTTTGATCAGCGCCGCCGCTTTCTTCGCGTCGTCTTCCGTTGCAAACCCGATGGTAGCGGCATATCGCCTCCCGATCACATGGGCGACGAGAAAAGTCAGATTCAGTCCCGCATCCCCCAGCGCCTGCGCGATTTTGTGCGCCAAACCCGGTTTGTTATCGCCTTCAACCAGAAGGGTAGGAATTGACGAGGCAGAAAGCCCAGCTTGCTCCGCCGCCGCGGTCAGCTTCTTGCCCACCACCGGGTGGAGCTCGATCATCGCCTTTGCTTCATTGCCCGGATAGCAGTAGCCCATCAGGACTTGCAAATCGGCTCCCGCTTTTGTGAGCGGTTCGAGCGTGCCAGCCAGCACTCCCACTTGGTTGTCAACTTCTTTACGCCAAAGGACAATTTTCTTTACCGTTAGACTCATGTGGCTCCTCCCGTTGCCGTCTTGAATAAACGGCCTTCATGCGCTGGCTTTATCATCCACCGGCTCGCCCAGCTTATCAAGCAACTCTCTTAACCACGCTCCCGAGTTGGCGCCATGCACAATCCGACCCAGGAAACCCAGGCGCGCGCCAACGTTCTCGCGGTTTCGGCGGATGTCTTCTTTGCTGATCCGGGTGTACTGAGAAAGGAAGCTTTCCAGGTTGCGAGGCTTGGCGAATAAATAGGTTGCATGGCCCACCTGCGGTGTTTCGACCACTACGCCGCTCGCGACCTCGAATATGAATTCGTCGTGGAAGAGGTAAATCCTGCGGGCGTGCTTGGCGAGTTGCTCATAGAAGAATGAATCGCAGTCCGGCTTCCAGGCCAACTGCGACACGTCGAAGTCTCCAGGCACCCCAAGGACTCCCAGCAACCGTTCCAATTCGCGCTTCTCGACCGGCTCACGCTCGATCCGGGCGCGAATGCGATCGAAAGCTTCAGAATATTGGCCAAACCGATGAAACGCCTTCTGGGCTGCATCAATCTGATCATGTAGGTTGTCGGGTAACGTGACGTTCACCCGACTTGGCAGGGCGGCTTCCCACTCCACTGCTTTCCACTTGCCGGACTTTATAAGGCGATTCGCGGCACGCACGAACGTGGCATCAATCTCAACCTTTGCCGCCAGCAAATGTTTCCATTGGTTCCACATTTGATCCCAAACGACCGGCATCGCGCACTGGTCTACGATGACTTCAAGCTTTCGCCGGGGATCGCGATAGACCGCGCTCTGATTGTAGAACTTGAACTTCCGCAGCGGAGCGTGAAAGCTTCGCTCGCGCATTTCTGGATGAAATGCCAGCAGCCTCGTGGAAAAAAATGTTTGCCCGTCCCGCGACCGGTCGCCGCTCACGAGCATTGACCCAAAGCCCCCGTAAGGGAACATGACCGGGGCCTCCGGGTCTTTGAGTAGACCATCATAGCAAGCCCTCAACTCCGCTTGCGCCAGGATGTTAAAGGCGCGCTCAAGCGCGATGCAGGCGCTTTTCGGGGCTCGTTCTTTCTGAAGTTCAAGCTGACGAATTTTGAAAGCCAGTCGCAATTCGGCCGGGCTCGCATGTTGAGGGGCTCGAACCACCTCGTAGAGCGTCGGCTGTTTTTCCCATATCCCATGCCGATCGGCTACATAGAAATAATCCCGCACGGGGGGACATGGAAGGTGAATGGATCGAATTCCCAGGCGGCTTCCGGCAACCTCTGCCCCAACAAACAGTTCGCGCCGTTTGTCTTCCTTGGGTTGGGTGACGCAGCCAATCCGAGCTTGGTAAAGCTCGCGGAGCCACCGCGAGGAAGCGTTCTTACTGACATGAACTTCGATACCGGCTTGACCTGGCACGAGCGGAATTTCGATCTGATCGCCGGGGCTGAGGTAGGCGGCAAAAAGAGCAGGGACGACCACCGGTGCGCCTTGCTTCAGAACGCACTCAGCGGTTCCGTTGTTGGCTGGCCGGACTTGGGTGATACAGCCACGATGGATGGTTTCAATTGAAGCGGCTTGGGCACCCGGTGACATTTAACCAGAGCGTAGCACGATGCCGGTGACTGTCAAATTTTCGGTGGCAAAGGGAATGGGATAGCAGTATGGGGCGTTGTTTGGCGCTGAGGAGGATGGGCAATGAAGCTGATTTCCGTGGTCTCCTGTAGCGATGAAGTGTTTGGCTGCGACTACGCCACGGTGGATCTTACGTCTGGGCTGGCCGCACTCGCCTGCCGCCGTATCGCAATGTTGAAGGAACAGAAGCGCTTAGACGACAGCCTGGCTGAGTCCTATTTCTGGGACGATCGCGTGGACTATTTCAGTCCATGGCTTGCCGAACAAGAGAAGGACGCGGATGCTTTGGCTGAGACGCTCGACCATCTTCCTGCCGCCGCTGGCGACTGGGTGGAGGCGCCTGCCGAATTTTCGATCCCGGATCCACTCCGGGCTCGTGTCGAATGTTGTCAGATGGTCGTACGGGAAACCGGTATCGCCTTTGTAGCGACCCCGAAACACACGAGTTCCTATGTATTCACCGCCGAAATTCCTCTTCCTTCGCTCGAAGCCGCAGTCGCCGAATAGTGGCCATCTATCACCTGATCTTAATCGAACGATCTCCCCGGCATCACTCAATCTTTGTCGTCTACGAACCTCGGGGCAACCATCGTTTCCGGGCACGCTCGAGAAAAGGCAGTTCCTGGCTGGGGCACTCGCCTGCCACGAGCCGCTCGAAACCCGGCATAAATCCCACCTTCCCATAATGTGCTCGGCGGACCTCCGCAACCACGGCATCCCACTGCTCACTCATATGGGCGCGTGTGTAGCAATCCTTGGCGGCCTCGAAGTTCTCGAGAGCCTCATGGTAATACTTGCTCTTCTTCGCGTTTAGGATGCGCATGCCAAGCGCCCGAAAGAGTTTGGCGGCCAGCTCGGGGTGCGTCTCGGCGAGGAGGTCAGCTGCCGGCTCAGTGACGTGGTGGCTTAGACTCTCTAAGGCGTTGTCGCTCGCCTCCTGAAGGTGCCGAGGTCACCGCCTTCGGCGGCATCCAGCGCCTTTGCGTGCCAACGTGGGCGCTCGGGTTTGGGAATGAAACGCATCAACTCCTCGTAGCTATACGTGCTCGGGCTCTTCTGGAACTCAGCCCACGCTTCCTCGAGGGTCTCGTTGCTTCGCCCGAGCGTCACCAGCAATTCGCGCTTCAGCTTTGTTAACTCGTCGCCTGCTGCTGACTCGCAAAGCTTCCTCTTGTCTGCTTCGATGCTGCGTTCAACCTAGGCAAGCGCATCGTGGGCTTGCCTGGGTCCGTGTGCATAACGGCAAGCGCAAGACAATCCTTGGCCGAAAATCCAGCCTGCTCGCAGAGCACAATATATGCCGGAACTTCCTGTTGTTGTAGGTAGGCGGCGCGGAGCACCGCGCCCCAGCGGCTGCGCGCTTGCTCCGTGCACTCCTTCGCTTCAAACAAGATCTTCACCACACGCTCAAAGGCGGCAAGAACATCTTCGTTTAAGACCTTAACGATCTCGCGCTCAAGTTGAGAGATATACCCATAAGGATCGTTCTCCATGCAGTCGAGCAGCAGCCTCGCCGTCTTGTCTGGGTCTGACCCCGCCGTCTGCCGTGCCTTCACCCAGCCGCGATAGAAGCCTTCAACAAACACCCCAAAGTAGCCGTCATCGTCCATCTCCTCAGCCTTCTCGTAGCACCCGGCCAGCAAGCTCTCATAAAAACTCCTTGCGCGCTCAGGGTCGGTAAGAACAACCCGTTCGATTTGTGCAACGATCCCGTGGAGTCCTGAAGTGAACATGGATTCCATTCGCCAATCAATAAATTGCCCCAGTCGGAGGGCTGTTTCAATTGCGGCCTCCAGGGGATCCCGCTCGACTGGTTTCCGCTCTTTCATCATTCCCCTCAGGATTCCTCAGCCGTTCGCGGGCTTCACGAAGCCGTTGGCGCTCGAACTCCTGTCCGATGGAAAGTTTTCCCTATGGGAACGGAAGGTTTACATATGGCACCCTGGCAGGGGTGACGTGTCACGGCGCCAATAGCGGGTGCGCAAGCACCGCACACCCCCGCTGTGCCCGCGGCAAGACCCTGCGCGCGCAGCTCAGTTCGGCCACCCTCCTTATCCTGAATTCCGAAACTGCTGCCCATCGTGTCTCACGCCCTTGACAGGACGTTCCCGAGCACGTAGAATTGTGCTGCACGTGTAAACGTGTCCTCGGTGAATCTCTCATGAAGACCAACGTGACTCTCAAGCTCGACACCAATCTGCTCCGCGAAGCTCGCGTTCTCGCTGCCGGGGAGGGGAGGTCCGTCAGCGCTCTCCTTGCCGAGCGGCTCGAAGCGATGGTTCGCGAGCGGAAGGCCTTCAACAAAGCCCGCCGACGGGCGCTCGCACGACTCCGCGAAGGCCTCAACCTTCAGTGGACGCCTCCCGGGTCGCGAGACGAACTCCATGAGCGATAAATACTTCGTCGACACAAACATTCTCATGTACGCGCACGACACGGCCGCCGGCGCGAAGCACCAGCGCGCCAAAGCGCTGGTGGAGGAGCTTTGGCGTGACCGGTCCGGGGTGGTGAGCACGCAGGTGCTTCAGGAGCTCTCGGTCAACCTGCGCCGAAAGGCAGGGCGGCCAGCGGACCTGAAGACAACGCGCGAAATCATCACTGACTACCTGGCTTGGGACGTGGTGACGAATACCGGAGAATCGATCCTGGAGGCCCTGGAATTTGAAGAGCGATACCGGATCTCTTTTTGGGACGCCCTCGTGCTTCAAGCCGCGGAAGCATCGGGAGCGGCCGTGCTTTACTCAGAGGACCTCTCGGACGGCCAGACTTATCGTGGGGTGCGTGTGGTCAACCCGCTGAACGTGGCGAAGTAACAGCCAACCGCCACGCTAAGTATCTGTTGCGGCACGGCATCCGGTTTGACATCAAGCTCCTTCAGGACAGCTTCGCCCGACTTGGTCTGGCGAAGCTTTGAAGGCGCATTGGATTGAGGCTACCCTATGCGCCTCAATCAATCGCTGTTCCCTGCGAATTGAAATTTCCAGGCGCTTCCCCCAAGCGTCCAGGCAAGAAATGGGGTCAAGGGAGAATTCTATCGAAGCCTCCCGGGCTCATCGTCCGACTCCATCAGCGGTAAGCGGAATCCATCATCCCCGGAATTCTCCGAGACTTTAACTGCATATTGCATCGCTGAAAGTGTCTTGAAGCATGGGCATGGCCACTGCCAAATTATGCTTGAAATCTCGCACCTTCAAACCTGCCCAGGATCCCACAAATGAGCAGACCATCAAGTCGCCTCCGAATGGGATACTTCCCTCTGCCAGTGACGGAAGCCCGCCGCATTCGCCACCACTTCAAA
>JAJYJL010000505.1 GCA_021789565.1 Acidobacteriota bacterium | reverse complement strand
ATGCCGGCTGCCTTCCAGCACTCTAAGAACTCACCAGACATTGTTTGCATGTCGATCTCGTACAAGTTCTTTGGGGAATCGACATCCCGTCGTGTAGCCGAAAGAGCGCCGTTGATTAGCTCAGGAGGCGAAATACGGTCGAACTCCCCATCGTCGTCTGCCTCAACTTCGTCCTTGCATTTGTCGGATTGCGCTGGAGGGGGTACAGGCGTGCTCGACCAATTCGCCTGCTCCCTCAAACTCTTCGTTTGTTGTTGGCCCTTCGGTTCGTGCGCCTTCTGCGCTTGCTTTTCGCGCAAGAGTTTCGCTATCGCCTCCGCCCCGCCATTCCGGTTCGCTTCCAGAAACTCCGCTATCTGTTCCGGCGTCGGATACGCGGTTCTTTCGCTAGCGACCTTGCGTTCGCGATTGAAAAGTTCCGGACGCTTCGCGTGGAACGCTTGCTTCTGCGCCTCCATCCGCCATGCATAGGGCATTTGACCCCAGTAGGGAGGAAGTTTCCCCCCATTGACCGCTGCGCATTCTTCCTCGGTCATTACGACAGGCAAGCCACTAGGCGTCGGGAGCACGCCAATTTCTTCCATGGACGGGAGCATCTCCCAATGGACCCAGCGGACCTCGCCAGCCAACATGACGAAAATGTAGGGTCTCGTCTTCTGTAACCACGTCTTGAGTTGCTTGCGTTCTCGACGCTTCCTAAACGAATCCAGCAGTCCCATGTATCACCCTCGTTCCGGGGTTACTGTATGCAGCCTCTAAAAGACGACTCAAAATACTTAATGACGCACTCTCACACGATTTCCTATGTGAGAGCGGGGCACCTTTTGCGGCTCCTTTCGGCTGTACGGAGCAATGTAGGTGCCACTCCGTCGCGCGTAGCCGTGCGAGTAAACCGGCTTT
The DNA here is from genome assembly GCA_021789565.1 of Acidobacteriota bacterium. Next base: position 5,473 of record JAJYJL010000505.1, on the reverse strand, counting down.
GCCCAGACTGATGACTTATGATGAATGGCTCTGGAACGAGAACGACTAGCTGCGTGACCTGTGAGCGGCGAGAGACACACAGCCGCGAAAAACAAGAGAACGCCGAGCGTTCTTTGCATTGGCACAACCTTATGATGTGTTTATTTGTGAAAGAGAATATTACGCCAGCATCTCGATTGGTACAAGCGCGGGAAAGTGGACCAGACGGGCAATGTGATCCAGATAGGTCATCACCCTGTGAGCGAATACCAGGCCTATGCCGTGGGGAGTCCGACGTACGTCAATCGACAGGTTGCCACCGGTCCGTCACACTCGAGAACCGGGGATGCCAAAGGCCCTGAACAGGCCAGTCACTTGACCGTGATGAGCCGGATCACTCCTTTGAAACGCACCCTGCCCTTGCACTCCCCGCCGCGTGACGCGCGACAATAGCTTGCAGGCAGGTGTGTCCCCGATGAACGAAAAAGCAGTTCCCGCCCTCGCGGGCATCGTTGTGCTCATGGTCGCCGCGGTCGCCGCAATCATCCTCCACCAGAAGCACTGGACCCCGCTCGCTCTCAGCATCCAGGGCGCCGTCATCCGCCAGGATGCCAACCCGCGCAATCAGCTCCCCATCTCCGGCGCGCTCGTCACCGCCACCGACGGCGCCCGCAGCGTCACCGCCCAATCCGACGCCTCCGGCTACTTCGCGCTCACTTTCCGCCCTGGCCTCGTGCCCCGGCGCACCATCGATCTCCACTTCTCCGCGCCCGGCTACAAGCCCCTCCAGATGCAGGCCCAGCTCCACCTGAGCCCCGGCAACGGCCAGCTCTACATCGGCCAGCTTGTGCCCCTTGCGCAGCCGGCCAACCCCAACCCGTCCGTGCCCGTCACGGTTCTCTCCAATATCCGTGTCCGCTATACCGTCAACACACGCAGCGAAGAAAACATCGGCAGCGCGGTCCGCACCTTTGAGGTAGTCCACCACGGCAGTGAGCCCTGCAATCAGCAATCCCCCTGCTCGCCCGACGGCCTCTGGAAAGCCACCAGCAGTTCCGTCACCATGGACGCGGGCTCCGGGAATGAATTCAGCAACGTCCGCGCCTCCTGCATAGCCGGCGCCTGCCCCTTCACCCACATCGATTCCAGCGGCTTCAACCAGGGCGGTCGTACCGTGACCGCTTCCGCCACCGCCTGGGCCGACACCGCCACCTTCCTGCTTGAAGCAGAAGTCTTCCACGCCACCGTCAGCGGCGGCGTGCGTCACTCCTATCCGGTCCTCTACGAGCGCACCCTTACCTTTACCCTGCCTGAAAGCGAAGAGGGCGTTAGCATCGAAGCCGAAGTCAACGGCCAGCCGATGGTCTTCCCGCTCGGCCCGGAACTCTACCTCAGCTGGGCCAACTGCGTGATGCGCACCAACACCGAAGGCGAAAAATCCACCGTCTACCGCTGCGAACTCAAGCCCGGCTACCGCTTCTAGAGCGGCTCCTGTGCACATGCGGCCCATGCAGGCGAACTTCTCAGGTGGCTCTTTCTTAAGGAAAGGCCGCTTCGCATTGCAACGCTGAGATACAGCAGCGGTGAAGCAGCTTGAGCGTGCCCGAGCCAACCATCCGGCCAGGTTCTTGGATTGACGGAGTCGAGCTAGGGTGTCTTGCCAGGCTGGATCAGGGAGGATGCGGGAATCGTCAGGCTGCCCAGCTTGCCTGAGTGCTCGTCAATCACAATGAGCCGCAGCGTTCCCGTGGAAGGGGGTGCATTCAGCAGCTGATTGAAGGCGAGGCCTTGCTGCTGCACCTTCTGCCAGGTCGCATCCCGCAGATGCAGCGCAACGCGTTCACCCTGTACCTGAGCCGATCGACGCACATCGTCGCGGCTGACAACGAAGATGTCGAGAAAGTCGTTCCAGCGATTGCCGCCGGGCACAGGGCTCAACTCCTCTGGCCCCACGACGACTTTCAGCAGGAGGCCTTTGGCATCGTTGGCCGGCGTGGCTCGCAGCGGAAGATCTGTGACGTCCGCTGCCGACCACAGCGCCTGCCGAAACTGATCGCGAATGCTATCCGGCTGCCTCCGGTAAAGGTAGCCGGTGCGGTATTGAAGGCGAATGCCCTTGCGATTCGGAACCGCAAGCGAAAGGCTGTGGTACTGGTTGTCGGGTTGCGTGTCAGGAGTAAAGCTGAGCAGATAAGCTGCATCGCCGCTGCGGACAATGCCGTCCAGTTCGCCTCTGATGTCCCCGGCACGGCGCAGAGCGCGTCCGCCGGTTGCTGAAGCCAGATCGCGGTACAGGCCCTGAATCGGCTTCACATCCTGTTGCATTCGGGCAATATCGCGACCTGGAGTCTGGCCCGAAGCAGCGTCGCTGAGGACGCTCGTGGCCGCGTCGCGGTCTGTGTGTCCGATGGCGAGGACGTTGCGTGTGCCGATGTCGGCTCCGATGGCGGCAGCCTCAAGCTGCGAGGCGTTGAGGGGATAGAGGCTGACATGGGCGTCGTTCAAGGGCTCCTGCACGCGGGCCGCGAGACTGTCGATGTGTTCCGGGCCGCTCTCCTGGCGTGCTGCGGCCTGCGATAGGTTGTCCGCAAGGACGTTGTTGCTGGTGACCCAGACAAGATTCTTGTGCCCCGGAATGGCCGCGAGATGACGCGCGATTAATTCAAGGATGAGCAAAGAATCGCGCCCGGGGCTGCTGCCCAGGCTCATGAGTTTAGGGTCTGTCGGAGAAGAGAATAGATTGGCGTCGGCGGACCCGGAAGTGAAGGTCTCAGCGGGACGGTTGGCATTGCCGTTGACCGCTGTAAGGTCGTAGATGCTGTGTACATAGTCGAATTGCTGGAGGTTGCGGCGTTCGGCATCCTGTGCCTGAGCAAGAGAGCGCGCATCGGGCACCCACGCAGCAAGTGTGTGCTGCAAAGCGGCACGATCCGTTGTGGGCTCGTGGAGAATCTGGAACCCGTGGCTGTTCAGAGCGTAAAGACCAACCGGGTCCGTTGCTGGCAGGCTCTTGAAGAAGGACAGCATCTGCTGGCGAACGTTTGCAAAATCTCCCCATGCGAGATTGCTGGAATCGATAAGCAGGATCGTCGAGTTCGGCGCGGACTGCGTGGGTTTGGCAGCGCTCGGTTGGTTCGAAAAAGTATCCGGTTGCGCAGCTTCGACGCTGGTGGCAGGCGATGCAGTGTCGTTGAGCGAAGGGGGTGAGAAGAATCGGATGGTCTGTGGGCGGCCATCATCCCGCAGCACAAAGTCCGAGAGACTGAGGTTTGGGATGGGCTTGCCCTTCTTGTCGAGAGCGACGACCTCGACATTCACAAGCCGCGCGGAGGTGTGCAAAGTAAAGCTCGAACTCGCTGCAGCCCCTTCCGCCGGTACGCCGGGAAGTGTGTCCGTCGGAGTGAATTGCATCTCCGGCAGCTCAAGGTGCGCCGCAGAGGAAGGAAGAACGGACGGCTCCGGAGGGTTGCCCGAAGGAGCAGCCGGTGGCGTGGATGCCGTTTCGGCGGCCGTAGAGGCGGCGCTTGGCTGAGATGGGGCAGCGGAGGGTGCTGAAGTTGCGCTCGGCGCAGGATTGGCGGGCGTCTTGGGAGCAGCGAGAGGCTCGGCCGCTGCCTCTTCCGGCGTCAGGATGCGCGCATCGGCGCGAAAGACGTGATAGGCGGAAAACGTTGCTTCGCTCAGGGCGCTCTTGAGGGGTTGCTGTTGGAGTGCAAGCGGGGCATTGTAGATCGGATCCATCTGGACCGACTGAGCGCGCGTTATCGAAATGCTGCGCGTCGGACAAATGTAGGGCTTACCTCCAATTTCAACCGTGTCGTACCAGACGATTGTCCCAGCCTGGACGACTGGCTCATTCGGCTTGAGATCCGCCTGAATCAGGATGCGAAGGATGGTGCCGGTACTGGGATCAATCGTCATCTCGCCGTGATAGGCCGTCACCTGATGAAATGGAGCAATGGTGGCGACCGGCGTCTGATATCCCAACCTATTCCCAACACCTGCAGAGGAAGGGTTGGCAATGCAGCAGTAGTCAACAGAGTAGTGCGACTTCTCCTTTGGGACGACAAAACGAAAGACAGCCACGTTACCCTTCGCACCGGCCTCCCAATGGCTCCACGCGAGAGTGCTCTGCGCGGCATCAAGGAGAACCAGTCCGAGGATAGGGCCGAAGACGCCTTTGGTGGTCAGGGCCGCCGTGCTGAGGGCAGGGGCTGCTGCATGGCTTGCGCCGTGTTGGACAACCTCCTGCCCCTTGCGATAGAGGATCGTCTCACTGGAGGCCGATACAAAATGCAGCGGCTCATAGGGAATGACATCCTTCGCAAGTAGAATCTGCGGAGTCTCCTCAAACTGAATAGTGCTGCGTGTGGCAAGAAAATTGGGGAGTTGTGGAATGGTCTGACTTACGTACGCAATGACCTTCTCCATGATGCCCCGCTGCTGATCCAGGCCAGGAGTGGGGTCCTTGGGAATCTCAATTGCAGGCAAGGGTTCAAACTCCGATGCGTCCGCGAGGATTTGCAGTGCCTGCTTGCTGGAGGGACCTGGCAGCTGTGCATTGAGGCGCGCAAATCGATTGAAATTGATGCGCTCCGTGAGTTGAAGATCCAAGAGCTCGTGGGCAAGATTCACGTCCGTGGCGGACTTTGAATCTTCGATCAGTCTCTCTAACTGGTCTGCTGTTGCAGGCTTTACCGCAATGGCCCGTGTCGTGGTCCACAGAAGCAGAGCGAAGCAAATCCAACGCAGCATGAGAACTCCCACTTCGCCGGCATTCCATCCGTCCTTCATCCGTCGATACGGACCAGAAAGGCTGAAGCGATTCTCCGGCCACACGAAGCAAATCCCGAAGCGAACCCTTGTGGCACCGATTATACCGATGGGGCTCGAATTCGCTCGCGCAAACGCAAAAAGGCCATCCCGCGTGGGGATGGCCTTTTGTCTGAATTTATTGCCGGCGATCACCTAATCTCCCACACGGTTTCCCGTGCAGTACCATCGGCCCAGCGAGGCTTAACTTCCGTGTTCGGGATGGGAACGGGTGATCCCTCGCAGTATGGTCACCGGCAAACTTGAGAGCGCCTGGCGGGTGGTTGCCCGCAGCCTGTCGCGGCATCTGCGTGGTCCGGATTGTTTCTCCCGGCTTCCCACAGGAACGCGATCTGCAAACTAGCGCTACAAATCTTGTACAGCAAAACTTGATTGCAACGAAATTGACTGGTCTTACAAGGCTTGAAGAATGTCTGCATGCTGCGCAGAGTTAATTCTATGGACAAGCCGAACGGGCGATTAGTACTGGTAAGCTACACGCATTACTGCGCTTCTACCTCCAGCCTATCAACCAGGTGGTCTTCCTGGGCCCTTCAGGGAGATCTCATCTTGAGGCGTGCTTCCCGCTTATATGCATTCAGCGGTTATCACAACCGAACTTCGCTACCCAGCCGTGCCCTTGGCAGGACAACTGGAACACAAGAGGTTCGTCCATCCCGGT
>JAJYJL010000504.1 GCA_021789565.1 Acidobacteriota bacterium | reverse complement strand
TGCCTTCGTGGTTGTGATGGCAAGCGGAGCTTTCCTCTCTTTCGTAGAAGCCAAACAGATGAGGGCGCTCGGGATCATCGGGTTTGCAGGCATGCTGGTGGCGGCATTTGTGCCACGCATCGGGTGGCGCGCGTTCGGCCAGACTCTGATCGCATATGCCTTTGCCGCCCGCGTGCCCGTTCTCATCGTCATGTTTGTTTCCATGCGCGCTAACGGCGGAGCAGGATGGGGCACGCATTATGACGCTGTCGATCCGGACATGGTTCACCTTCCCTTTGCTCAGAAGTTTTTTTATGACGCTTTCTTGCCCCAAATGTTCTTCTGGATTGCCTGGACCGTCATCATCGGTACCCTGGCAGGCTTGATTGCAGTGGCTTTTGCGCGGCGAAGCAAGACTACATCTGCTGCAAACACGTAGCGCTGTGCCCGGGGACCGTCGATCTTTTCAGACTCCTCTTCAAAAACTGCTGAGGTGATCCGCATAAATTCAGCGACTGCGGATCGACCGCATACTGTGAACGCTGGTTTGACTTCGGGTTTACCGCCAGAATAAGATAGGGCCAGAAAGTGGCGGCCTGCGGCAATGGCAAATACAATCAATCCGGGCGGGCGGAAGGCCGGCGCCGCGCTGGCAGGGCGGCAAAAGGAATACACTACCCTGTCCGGAGTGCCGGTCGAGCCGCTTTACACGGAAGACAGTCTCAAAGATTTCAGCTACCATCGTGACCTTGCAGACCCCGGGGAATACCCTTATACACGTGGCATCCATCGGACGATGTACCGTGGCAAGCTTTGGACGATGCGCCAGTTTTCCGGGTTCGGAAGCCCGGAAGACACCAACCAAAGACTCCACTACCTGCTGCAACAGGGCCAGACGGGACTCTCCATCGCCTTTGACTTGCCTACATTAATGGGCTATGACTCGGACCACCCGCTGGCCGCCGGCGAAGTGGGCAAGTGCGGCGTTGCGGTCTCATCCCTCGCGGACATGGAGACATTGCTTGCAGGGCTGCCGCTTGAGCGAGTGACAACTTCGATGACCATCAATTCCCCGGCCGCCATGGTCTGGGGTATGTACCTGGCGGCGGCGGAGAAAAGCGGCGCCAACCGGCAGCACATTTCCGGCACCATACAGAACGACATCCTGAAGGAATATATCGCTCAGAAAGAGTACATCTTTCCTCCCGCACCGTCCATGCGCCTGGTGGTGGATTCTATCATCTTCAGCGCGCGGGAGACGCCGCGCTGGAACCCGATATCCATCAGCGGCTACCACATCCGCGAGGCCGGTTCCACGGCCGTGCAAGAGCTTGCATTCACCCTGCGGGACGGAATTGAGTACGTTGATTGGGTGCGGAGTGCGGGCATGGACGTGGATGACTTTGCGCCGCGGCTAAGTTTCTTCTTCAATTCGCACAACGACCTTTTTGAGGAAATCGCCAAATTCCGCGCGGCGCGCAAGATCTGGGCCACGGTGATGCGAAACCGTTACGGGGCGAAGAACCAGAGCTCGTGGCTCTGCCGCTTCCATACGCAGACTGCGGGATGCTCGCTGACCGCGCAGCAGCCTTACAACAACGTGGTGCGAACGGCCATCCAGGCGCTTGCGGGCGTGCTGGGCGGAACGCAGTCGCTGCACACGAATTCCCTGGACGAGGCATGGGCGCTGCCCACCGAGCACGCCGCAACGGTTGCCCTGCGTACGCAGCAGGTGATCGCGCACGAAAGCGGAGTGGCCAGCATGGCCGATCCGCTCGCCGGCTCTTACTTTCTCGAAAAACTGACGCTCGATACCGAACGCGCCTGCTATGAGTATTTCGACAAGATCGACGCTTTGGGCGGCATGGTCGCCGCAATTGAAAAGGGCTTCCCCCAAAAGGAGATCCACGAAGCCGCTTACGCCTACCAGCGAGCGGTCGAGCAAAAAGAAAAGATCATTGTGGGAGTCAACGATTTCGTCTCCAATGAGGAACGGCCCGTTGATATTCTGGTGATCGACGAAGCTATCGCGCACCGCCAGCAGGAGAAGTTGGCTGCGCTAAAAAAGAAGCGTAATAACCAGCGCGTCCAGGAAACGCTCGAAGCCTTGAGCGGCGCAGCCGGAACAGACCGCAACCTGATGCCATATATTCTGGAATCTGTCCGTGCCTATGCTACATTGGGCGAAATGTGCGACGTGCTAAGGAAGGTTTTCGGAACTTACGAAGAGCCGGCATTTCGATAGACAGGACGTTTGACCCATGGTCGACCGAAGAATTCGAGTGATTGTTGCAAAGCCGGGTCTTGATGGGCACGACCGCGGGGCCAAGATAGTGGCCCGCGCGCTCCGCGACGCCGGCATGGAAGTTATCTACACCGGCCTGCGCCAGACTCCGGAACAGATTGCAAATGCGGCGCTGCAGGAAGACGTTGATGTCGTCGGCATCTCCATTCTGTCGGGTGCGCACAACACCATTATCCCGCGCATCTGCCAGTTGCTGCACGAGGCCGGCATGCAGGAGGTGCTGGTAATTGTCGGCGGCATCGTTCCGGACGAAGATATTCCCAGGCTGAAGGAAGTGGGCGTCTCGGCAGTGTTCCAGCCCGGCGCTTCGACTCAGGAAATTGTGGATTTCATCCGCAGCCATATAGAGCGGGCCGCTTGAGACCCTTCCCCAGGCTTCCGCTGAATGATCGTTTTCTTGCCAAGGCCGCCGAGTGATAGCCACAATAGGCGGGAGTGGATGCAACACGTGCAGCGCGCGGGCAAATCAAACGACGGGTCAATCCCAATACCAATAACCTCAAACGGAAAGTCGGGAAAGTTAGAGCATGGAAGAGGTCAAGATCATTGAGTGTCCGCGGGATGCCTGGCAGGGACTGGGAAAGAATATCTCAACGGAAGTGAAGGTCGATTATCTTGCAAAATTGCTGAAGGCCGGCTTCAGGCACTTGGATTCCGTCAGCTTTGTTGCGCCCAATCTGGTTCCGCAGATGGCAGACAGTGAGCAGGTGATGGAAAAGCTCGCGGACACGCTGCAGGCAGTAACGAATGGGACGCCCCCCGAAATTATCGGCATCGTTGTAAATATAGAAGGACTGGAACGCGCCCTTGCGACTCCAGGAGTGACAACCATTGGATACCCTTACTCAATCTCCGCAAACTTCCGCCGCCAGAACTCGAACATGTCGTTGCGCGAATCACGCGAGTTCGTGGAAAAAATACATCGCGAAACACAGAAGGCCGGACGCGATCTGGTGGTTTATATCTCGATGGCCTTTGGAAACCCTTTCGGCGAACCGTGGGGACCGGAGATCGTGAAAGACACGCTGGAGTGGCTGAAAAGTTGTGGCGTAAAGACTGTTTCTCTGGCTGACACTGTCGGCACGTCGACAGCTAAAGAAGCACGTGAACTTTTCCGGGACTTGAAGCCTTTCACGAAGAGCATGGAACTCGGCGTCCATCTGCATGCACGCACGGAAGACGCCGCAGAGAAAGTCCTGGCCGCTTATGAGGGCGGCTGCCGGCGATTTGATTCCGCCCTGACCGGATTGGGCTCCTGCCCCTTCGCCGGCGACGAGCACGTGGGCAATGTCCCAACCGAGATCGTAGTTCAGGTTCTCGCCGAGCACGGAGCGGATACAGGCATTGAACCCTGGGCCATGTTGTCTGTTATCGAGGCGACCAGGGAGATTCGCAGGCAGTACGCAGAATAGCCGAGCAAGGTGAGGCCAATGCCATACAACACGTTAAAACCTGCCATCGAAGACGGCTTCACCGTTGTTGCACTCAATCGGCCTGAAAAGCGCAATGCCCTTACTTATGAAATGTTGGCGGAATTACTTCAAGCGTTGGATGAAGTTGAGAAAAGTCCCGCGAGAGTGCTGATACTGACCGGGACGGACAATGCTTTCTGTGCCGGGATGGATTTGCAGGCGCTCAAGGATTTCCGTTCGCAGTCTGATGAGGAACTTCTCGCCGACGCACGGAAGATTGCCACCCTGTTCCGCCACCTTTACGCCTTCCCCAAACCAACCATCGCGGCAGTGAACGGCCCGGCCATCGCGGGCGGGTGCGGGCTGGCGACCTTGTGCGATTTCACTCTGGCAGTCCCGGAAGCAAAGTTTGGTTACACTGAAATCCGGGTGGGGTTTATTCCGGCCCTTGTGTCCTCTTACGTTATCCGCCAGGTTGGAGAGAAGCGGGCACGCGACCTGCTGCTTTCGGGCCGGATCTTCGGTGCTGCCGAAGCAGAGGACATGGGGATCGTTAACGAAATAATTGAACCCGGCAAACTGCTGGACCGCGCGCGACAACTTGCCCGGTCACTTGCTGAAATGAGCCCGGTCGCCCTCAGCCACACTAAGCGGCTTCTGCTGAAGTTTTCTGAAGAAGAATTTGACCGCGAAACGGAGCTTGCCGTTAAAGCCAGCGCCAGCGTTCGAAAAACTGCTGATTTTGAGGAGGGGTTGGCGGCCTTCCTCGAAAAACGCAAGCCAAGGTGGCAAGGCGAGTAACCGCCCCCCTCTGATGCATCGCTTCAGACATAATTGGGCAGTCATCAACTCCGCCAGCGCAGAGCCGTAGGTCCTTCGATGGGATGTTCCATGGGCTGGCCGGTTTGTTTGGATTTCAGGTAGGCGGCCTTCAAAGCAAAGTACCACTTGGCCGGGCGGTCGGCGTCGTCAATAAGCATCAGCGGCGGGTTATGTTTCAGCCCCTCTGCCTGCTTCACCATGGTCAGCCGATCCTGTTCGACAAACATATTCCCGAAAAACCGAAGGATGGAAGCCATGAAGGGCACGTGGCGAAAGGCGTTCCAAGCCGCGCAGACGTCAATCCTGCAGCGTGAGGCCGTGATGGGCGTGACAGTGGTTCGGCTTGAGAACCAGTATTTGCCGCAGTGAATTTCCTCAAAGCGCATGTTAGGCAGCACGAACCGGATTGTCGTCGTGATCGGTTCGCCGTAGACGCCAAGCAGCTTGTAGGCAGCACTGTTGGCCGAAGGCGCATGGGCCCTGATCCTGAAACCGTTGGGGATGGGCTCAAAGATTTTCTCTTTTTCGTGGATGCTGCTGCGCTTGCGCCACCACCACGACTGATGCACAAAAGGGCCGTGCGCAGGGTCCATCAGGCCGATGATGCCGTGGTCCACGTGGCAGGGCAATTCCGCTTCCAGGTGCTCCAGCCGATAGCTCTCGCTAAAGGTGGGCAGGTGCGGAGCTTCCGGGACTTCCTCATCCCGATAGTCGGGATCGGGAATGAAAACCCAGAAATAGCCGTCCTGCTCATCGCACCGAAAGCTCGAGGCAAAGATGCGATCCACTTTGAGCTTGTCACGCGCCGTGAGAGACGGAATAGCCTGGCACTGCCCTGTTTTCCCTTCAAATATCCATCCATGGTAAGGACATTCAATAACGGTGCCGTCGAATTTCCCTTCGGAAAGCGGCATGCCGCGATGCGGGCAGGCGTCACGCAACGCAAATCCTTCGCCCTTTGCATTTCGCCCGACCACAAGGGGAACCCCCAGCAGCATCGCGGTGCGCAATTCCCTGCCCCGGACGCGATCGCTGCGAAGGGCAGGATACCAGAAACCGCGCATCAGACCGTCATTGATAGATGTCGTTTCGGACTCTTTTGTTGAAGTTTCGGTCATATCGATGGCTACTTTAGCAGATGCGAACGCGCGAGAGAAAGACGCCTGGCGCGACGTGATTTGGCCAGGACATCCCAAAACTGAGAGCAGATTCTTCGCTACGATCAGAATGATGGGCTGGCTCAATTTGGAACGTCGTCAAGTGCCCAGCACATTCCCGACGTTAAAACCTTCCACTACAACGCGTGGTTTTTCGCCGCGCGTATCAGCGTCGGCCAGCTCGATGCGGGTACCTTCCGTTTCACCCGGCATCAGGGCCAGATAATTGTCGCTGTAGGCGGCAGGAAGAATGCGATCGCCTGTCTTGTGGCGCACAACCTTCAATCGGACCATCAGCGCCGGTGTGGCGGACGGATTCTGTAGTTCCGTCGTCAACAGCCAGCGGCCCTTCTGCTGCGCGGCGCGTGTGGAAGCCGCCAGCTCGACCTTGGGCAATTCGCGGATGGCGCCGAAGGTTTCCGCGTCCAGGCCGCGCAGGTAGAAGTTCTCCGAAACCAGGTTGCCCGCCTGCATCAGCCGGAGGCGCAGGAAATGTACGGCCGTCAAGCCGGCGGGATACTCCATCTGAATGCAGGGCGCCGCGCTGTCTTCCGTGCTGTCGAGCGCGGCGGATTTTTCCCACTGCCTGCTGCCGTCCAGATTCAGAATTTCGGCGCGCGCGACCAGCCCCAGCATGCGGCCCGCGCTGATGTTGACCACTTCGACGTGTTCGGTGGCAGGGTTCCACTGAATGTGGAGCGGC
>JAJYJL010000503.1:383-6384 GCA_021789565.1 Acidobacteriota bacterium | reverse complement strand
CAGAGAGCACGGCTGCCTGATACCCTGAACCTGTGCCAACCTCCAGCACACGATCTCCCGGCTTCAATGCAAGCGCCTCCGTCATGAATCCCACAATATACGGCTGTGAAATTGTCTGATCGTGGCCGATCGGGAGTGGGCTGTCAAGGTATGCATAGGGTTGCATGCCGGGCGGCACAAACAGATGGCGCGGAACAGTGCGCATGGCTTGCAGCACGCGCTGGTCCCCGACGCCTCGTGCGGCAATCTGGTGCAGGACCATCAACTCGCGCGCCTTGCGGTGCGCCTCACTATCTTGAGTTACAGTGGTTGTGGAAAGCTGAGTCGGTGAAGGCTTCTGGCAAACGCTACTGGCGGCCGGCGACAGAAGCACGCCTGCCATCGCCAGCCAGACTGCCAATTTCTGCTGATACTTCGCTTGCATCTTACGGCCGCCCGCCGGCTTAATGAATTCCGGCAAGACTCGATTGTTAAGTTCGGAAATCACCTGCCCAAGTCCCTTGCTAATTCAAGCATCCCGGAGGAACCTGCACCCCCGCAGTGATAACGATCACGGACGGATGTGCAATCTTGAAGTAACTTTGCATGGTGTGAAAGACAACGGAATCAGACCAAGCGGACGGGGTATAATGGGCCTAACTGTCTAAGAAAAAACAGCAGACCTGCGAATGGCTTGCTGCCATTTGCACAAGGAGGTTCGATGACGCGGTTCCGAAAAAACGTGTGCTGGGCTGCAATTTCACTTCTGGCGGTCGTTCCTGCCTTAGCACAGGCACAGCATCAGGAGCAACATCCTCCACAAGACACAAGTCACTACATTAAAGTGCTTGAAGGTCCAGGCCGTGACGCCTGGCAGCAGCCAGAAAAAGTCATGGCCACACTTGCGTTGAAGCCTGGCCAAAGCGTTGCAGACCTGGGTTCAGGGCCGGGCTACTTTACCCTGCGATTTGCCCGGGCGGTGGGACTATCCGGCAGGGTGTACGGAGTGGATATCTCGCGTGAGATGCTGGACTATCTTGCAAAGCAGGCTCGGACAGAAAACCTGACGAATATTCAGCCGCTGCTTGCCGAACCGCACAATCCCAAACTTCCATCGGCTTCAGTGGATATGATTTTTATCTGCAATACGCTCCACCACATCCCCGACCGTGCAACGTATTACCCACTTCTCATGCGTGCTCTTAAACCAGGCGGCCGGCTTGTCAATATTGATTTTCATAAACGTCCTCTCCCAGTCGGTCCGCCGGTTAGAATGAAAATTCCCAAAGCAGAAATGATCCGCGAGGCCGAAGCGGCAGGTTTTCATCTTGTCCACCAGTACGATTTCTTGAAGTATCAGTACTTTTTAGTTTTCACTCGTTAGCAGATGATCCGCGGTTTGTCATCAGCAACTGCGCGTGATTTGTACAGTTCCACCGTGGAAAAGATCCTTTCTCAGGGAACAGGCCGTCCAATGGCGCCATCGCTTAAACGTGAATTGACCACCTTCAGCGCCATGGCGCTTGTGGTGGCGAACATGATCGGCACGGGAATTTTCACCACCACCGGCTTCCTGGCTGCCGATCTGGGGCGCAGTTCACTGGTTCTTGCCGTATGGGTCGTGGGCGGCATCGTCGCCCTGGCCGGATGCATGGTATACGCCGAACTGGGTATTAATCTTCCTCGTTCGGGCGGCGAGTACGTTTATCTTCGCGAAGCCTGGGGCCCCCTGTGGGGGTTTGTCAGCGGATGGGTTTCATTCTTTGCAGGTTTTTCCGCGCCCATCGCTGCCGGCGGTCTGGCGTTTGCTGCGTACCTCAGCTATTTCTTTCCATCGCTTTCCCCGTCGTCTTCCACGGCTTTTCTGCATTCGGGGATCAGATGGATTCATCTGGGTAACGGGCAGGTCCTTGCGGTTGGTGTGGTCACGGCGTTTGCAGCGGTCAACATCGTTGGATTGCGTCTGGCCGCCAATCTGCAAAACTTGCTGACATTGCTGAAGATCGGGGTGCTGACTGGGTTCCTGGCTATGGCGTTCGTTATCGGCCATGGAAACTGGAACCATTTTGTGCAGCCGGTTATACGGGTCTCAACCCACAACCTGGCATTGCAATTTGCCGTTTCACTGACGTTCGTCATGTTCGCCTACAGCGGCTGGAATGCCGCAACATACGTGGCGGAAGAGATTCGGAGCCCTGAAAGCTCACTCCCATTGTCGCTGGTTAGCGGCACCCTTCTGGTCATCGTGTTCTACCTGGCGTGCAATGTTGCTTTCATCTACGCCCTACCGCTTGAAAAGTTGAAAGGGGTCCTGCCGGTGGGCTCGGAAGCGGCACGAGCGCTTTTTGAAGGGCGAGGGGGCGCGATTTTCAGCGGCATGATGGCCGCGGCCTTACTTTCCTGCATTAGCGCCATGGTGATCGTCGGCCCACGGGTCTACTACGCCATGGCACAGGATGGCTGCTTCTTTTCGTCGGCAGCGCGTGTTCATCCACGGTTTCAAACGCCAGTGATTGCGATACTGTTCCAGACGTGCGCCACAATTGCAATGATTATCACAGGAACCTTCGAGGCGCTGATTTACTACATCGGCTTCATGCTGGTCCTTTTTGCGGCACTGGCTACGGCCGGATTCTTTCGTCTTCGCAAGCGCGCGAACTGGCGCAGACTTTCTGCCGTTAGCCGGTTCTTCCCTATAGTTCCCGCTATCTTCCTTTTGGCCAGTTGCGGAATGCTGATCTCGACCGTCTGGCTTCGACCAACAGAGTCATTTCTGGGATTGCTGACGGTCTGCTGCGGGGCGGGACTTTACTGGTGGACTTCCCGTCGGAGCACAAACAGGCGTAGAGTATAAAGCTCGTACATTTGAGTCGGCACTCCTCACGGGTGGTATCTCCACAACGGGCGTATGAAGTCCTTATTGAAATCGATCATTATGGTTGCGCGGCAGCAGAAAATGGCGTCTGCTATCCTCGCTGCTCTCAGTTTAATCCTTCCGGTAGCTGCAATCGCGAAAGCGCAGCACGCGCCGGTTCGATATCTGCTGGACCTGCAGAATCCAAGTTCGCATCTGGTCGGCATTACCATGGATGTGCCGCAGGTTACCCAAAGAACTGAATTCCAGTTTCCGACTTGGAGCAATCTTTACCAGATCCGGGATTTCGTTCGCGACGTTCAGGACGTTCAGGCATCGTGTGAGGGCAGACCGGCGCCGTTGGATCGTGTGGATATTAACACATGGGCAAGCGTAGAACCCTGCTCGGAACTTCAGCTCCGCTACGAGGTCTATGCCAACCAGGACAATGTCTTTTCAGCGGACCTCGATAGCCGGCATGCGTTTCTGAATTTTGCTCTGCTGCTCTTTTATTTGCCGCATGACCGCAAACGCCCTGTGCGCGTCAAATTCCAATTACCGGATGGCTGGAAACTGGTAACGATGCTGGATGACGGACCGGCACCCGGCGAATACCAAGCCCCGGACTACGACCATCTCGCGGATAGCCCCGCTGAGGCAGGGAATTTCCAGGAATATCATTATGTTCAGAAGGGGGCTACTTACAGAATTGTTGTGACTGGGGAGCACGAGACCTATTCAGCAAGGGGCCTGGTGGATCTTCTCAAGAAAATCACCGCGAGTGAAACAGCATTGATGCAGGATGTTCCATTCAGGCGTTACACATTTATGCTTTTTTTTCCGCGAACTGGTGGAGGTGGAATGGAGCACCGGAACGGGACGGCCATCAGCGTTCCGGCCGCTCAGATGCGTAATGGACTCGATAACCTCGAAGACATTGCCGCGCATGAGTTTTTTCACCTTTGGAACGTTAAGCGGATACGTCCAAAGGGCCTGGAACCTGTTGATTACATTCACGGCAATGACACCAGTGACCTCTGGTTCTCGGAGGGTGTGACTGAAACCTATGCGGAACTGACTCTACTGCGTTCCGGATTGATCAAGGATAAGGAGTTTTACGCACATCTGTCGAGGGAAATCAACGATCTCAGGTCACGCCCTGCAAGGCGTTTTCAAAGCGCCGAGCAATCAAGCCGAGACGCCTGGCTTGAGAAATATCCCGATTACTTTCGTTCCGAACGAAGTATTTCCTATTACAACAAGGGAGAGTTACTGGGCTATTTGCTCGACCTCGGGATCCGCCACGCAGGCGGAAATCGGCACGGTCTGGACGACCTGATGCGGCGGCTTAACGAGCACTTTGCCAAACGCGGCAGGTTCTTTACTGACACCGATCTTGAAAATATCATCGCTCAACTTGCACCATCGTTCCCTGTCAGGGAATTCTTTCATGACGACATCGATGGCACCCGCAACCTTGACTATGCGAAATTCCTTGGCTATGCGGGCCTGAACTTTAAGACGGAAACGAGAGAAGTGCCCGACTTGGGGTTTCAATCGCTCCAGAGTTTCATCGGGCCGATTCACGTGGAATCAGTGGTTCCCGGCAGCAACGCGGAAAAGGCAGGCATTCAGCCCGGCGATATTCTTCTCAAGATGAATGGTGTTGAATTGCCGGTGACGCCTGACCGCGAACTGATTTATTTCAAGCCTGATCAGAAGGTCACCTTCACATTGCAACGCGGCTCCAAGACGCTGAAGGTCGAATTTCTGTTGGGATCAAAGACCGCGACTGTCTATCAGGTGGAAGAAATGCCGAACCCCACACGGGTCCAACTTGCGGTGCGCAAAGGCTGGCTAAAGGGCGAAACTGCGCAGGACCCAGCGGCGGGAAGGTGATGTTCAGAACAATAGCCGTCTACGTTGTCGTTGCGTCTTTCATCCTGATACTAGGCCCTTTCCTGCTTCTTTGGAGCGTTATTACCGGCAATACCGACGCGCTCTATTCGGTTGGTGTTTTCGGGGCCAAGACTGCACTCTTGATGGCCGGGGTCAGGATAAATCTCACAGGCAAGGAGAAGATTCCTGTCGGACAGGCAGTGGTCTTTATGCCGAATCACCAGAGCAACTGTGACCCGCCGGCCTTGGCTTCGGTCCTACCGCCCGTTCTGATCATGGCAAAAAAAGAATTTTTCCGCGTTCCAGTCCTAGGCACGGGCATGCGCAAGCGGGGGTTTATTCCCGTAGACCGCACCAATCGCGAGCGCGCATTTGATGCGGTGGAGGAGGCTATCGGTGTGTTGAAGGCCGGCCAATCGTTCGTGGCATTCCCGGAAGGAACTCGGAGCAGGACCGGGCGACTGCAGTCGTTCAAAAAAGGCGTCTTTGTGATGGCGATCAAAGCCGGCGTGCCGATCATTCCGATCTCGGTATCAGGTGCGAGCAAAATCATGCGCCGGGGTGATTACCGGATCCATTCCGGGCCGGTCCGAATTACGATCCACGATGCAGTTCCTACAGCGGGGTACACAATCGCTGATCGTTCAGAAGTAGCGCGGCAGGTTCGCCAGGCGATCCTGAGCGGCCTCTCGCCTGAGGAGCAACCGCTGGGACCGGAGCAGGATGAATAGAGCGGAATTCCCTTACTCATTCTTTTCTGGCCCGCTTGGGTGCTTGAAGTGCTGCCGCACTGCCGCATGGATTTCCGGAAGTCGCGCATACGCCGCCGAGCACTTTAACCAACGCGAATTGTCCATGGCCGGATACCCGGAGATGATCTTGTCGGACTCGACATCGGAAGGAATCCCGGTCTGCGCTGTTGCAATTACGTTGTCACCGATTGCAAGATGGCCGGCCACTCCAACCTGGCCTGCCAGGACTACGTTTTTCCCCACCTTGCAACTGCCCGCGAGCCCGGATTGACCACATAGAAGGGTGTTTTCGCCAATATCGCAAGCGTGGCCCACCTGGACGAGGTTATCCACTTTTGCCCCATGGCGAAGCCTCGTAACGCCGATTGTGGCGCGGTCAATGCAGGCATTCGCTTGTACTTCAACTCCGTCCTCGATGACAACAGTACCAGCCTGAACGATCTTGTAGTAGGAACCGTCAGCCTGGCGGGCAAATCCGAACCCGTCGCTGCCGATGATGGCCCCATTCTGAAGGATT
>JAJYJL010000503.1:0-373 GCA_021789565.1 Acidobacteriota bacterium | reverse complement strand
ATTACGTCATCGCCAATCTGCACATTTTCGCGGACAACTGAATGAGAATGAGCAAAAAAACGGTGTCCAATTTTGGCATTCCGGTAAATCATCACGTGTCCCTTAATTACGCAGTCGTCCCCGATTTCAACACCTGATTCAATCACCACATAAGGACCTACTGAGGGATTGCGCCCTAGTTTGGCATCCGAGGCAAGAACCGCGGTTGGATGAATACCAAGCTCAGGCCGTACCGGAGGGTAGAAAAGCTCCAGCGCTCTCGCAAAATCGAGATAAGGGTTGGCAGACCGCAAGGCGGGGCGACCATGGGCTGGGTCCTGCGGTGAAAGAATAATGGCGGCCGCCTTTGTTGTCTGAAGCTTACGCCGGTACT
>JAJYJL010000502.1 GCA_021789565.1 Acidobacteriota bacterium | reverse complement strand
CGCGCCTTCAGTCCGGGGTGAGGGAATCGCGTCAGGCTGTATAGACATGAGCGAATGCTTCTTCAGGTAGGCGAGCATGACGTCCTGCTCTTTGGTTGAAGGGGCCTTCATATTCATCATTCCCATCATCCCAGTCATGCCCTTGCCACCCATTTCCCCCATCATGGCCATGCGGTGGAACATCCGCCCGGCTATTCCTGGCCATTCATCGGCGGCATGCATCAACGGGCTGGGTAAGTTGTGGCACTGAGCGCAGTACTTCACCGTGAGCTTCGCTCCCTCACTGTTTGGGTCAGGGAGATCTTCAGGTTTGATTCCTGGTGGGGGGACAACGCCCGACATCATCGCTTGCATCATCTCGCGCATGTTCTTCATCATGCCGCCGCCCATCATGCCGCGTTGTCCTCCCGTCATTTGCTGCATCATCTGCGGTCCCATCTTTGCTGCCGGCTGTTCCTGGGACTGGCGCTCGCCCGTTTTGCTATGCTGAGAGCAACTGGACAGCCAGACACCACCACCGATCAACAGGACAGCTAGAGTCAAGAAAGCTTTTGTTGTCATGCTCCGGCTCCTTTCATCTTGAACGTCATTCCAAACAATATCCCGCCCCCGCCGCGCCCGGTTTGGGGATTCCGTCGTTGAAATGGAGTAGACGCGCAACTGGGTGGCGCCATCAGAACACTAAAACCTTGTCGGCTTCCGCCGTCCAGGCGGTGAGTTCATCCAGCGAGCTTCGTTTTGTCCCTTGCGCGATGAACTCGGGTTTGATGCCGCGAGCGTCCATGCAACTCCCGCAAATCCCAATCTTTGCGCCCTTACCGGCCAAACCTTTGAGCATCCGCTCAAGGTTGTAATACCCGTTCGGAGTGGCTTGGGAAGCTACCGCGCAGCCCGCCGCGTCGCCCAGCAAGAAGACCGATACGTCCGTACTTTCCTGCTTTGCGAGAGAGCCTGCCAAACGCAGGCCGTTGTAGCTGCGTTCAGAGCCGTAAGGCGCGTCATTGAGGATGATGAGATATTTCATTGTATTGCCTCCCGAATTGCCTTTTCCAATGGCCTACCATCCGAAGTGTAAGGGTGGGAGGCCATGCCTGATTCTGGCCAGGTAGTACTTCTCGAAGGCCAGTTTCAGGTATCTTGCCCACTTGCCCCGTTTGGCGACCACCTTGTTGCGAGGAGGAAGAAACGGGTCGGCGGAGAAATAGAAGGCGGTGTCTCCCGCGTCACTGATGCAGGTCGAAGGCAGCGACAGGCCCTCGACTTTTTCGCCACCCTTGAACTCCGCCGCGATATTGCGTGCAGCCACCCGGGCCATCAGTTCAGTCATATGGCCTGTTTTCGGCACCCCCGTAGGGACGGGCGTGGGGTGGGGCGGGGCGATAGCCACCGCCACGCCCGCCGCGTAGATGTTGCTGAATTTCGTACTGTTCAATTGCGGAGTCACCGGAATAAAGCCCTTCGGGTTGGCAAGCCCATCAACAGCGCGAAGGAAGGGGCTTCCCAGGAATGCCGGGACCACCAGGGCGAAATCGAACCGATACTCGGACCCGTCGCTTAGGAAGATGCGGTCCGGCTGAGCTTCACTGATCTGCGCGTTCACCACAAAATCGATGTGCCGCTCGGCAAACTCATCCTGAACCATGCGCCGCGACGCACCGATTCCCCCAACCCCGAAGTGGCCCACGAAGGGTTCAGGCGTAAGGAAGGTCAGAGAGAACTTGTGACGCTTCCGGGCCCTTTTGAGCACCGTGTCGATCATCATGGCAATCTCGTAGGCCGGCCCAATGCAGCTTGCCCCTGCCGCGGCGCCGATCACGATGCGTCCGCTGCCCCGCGCCAGCGCTTGGGCGAGAGCGTCTCGCGCCAGCATCGCCTCGCCGGCAGTGAAGGTGGAATGCGTGTAGCCTGATGCTGGGCCCAGGCCGGGAACTGCGGCATAGTCAAGGTCTGCCCCGGTAGAGACGATGAGGGCGTCGTAGGGAAAAGCTGCTGAGTCAGTTTTGACCTCGCACTTGTGGGGGTCCAGGCTCGTTACCATGGCGTGTGCGAAACGGATTCCCCGCCGCCGCAGGGGGGCCTCCAGAGGAATTTGAAGCCTTGCGGCGTCGCGCCAACCCAAGATCACCCAGGGGAGAGAGGGCAGGAAGGTGAAGTTCGACTCTTTGGAGAGGATGGTGATTCCGGCTCCTTTTCCCAGTTGATTCCGGAGTTCGAGGGCCGCATTGATGCCACCGAACGACCCGCCAACCACAACGATCTGCTTTGCGGTGTTTGTCATCTTATAGTCCTTCGGATTCCAGCGCAGCCGTCAGCGACGACTGCAACCTTCGCGAGTCTCACCCGGGGAGTTATCGCCCGTCACAACTGGAAACCCCTGAGTGCGCCATTCGGGCACACCGTCTTCGAGCCGCAGGGCGTGGAAGCCTTTTGCTCTCAGAAGCTCCACAGCCTCGATGGCGAGAACACAATAGGGACCGCGACAATAGGCCACAATCTCTTGGTCCCGGGGCAGCTTCGACAGGCGCGACTTCAGATCCCTAAGCGGTATGGATACGGCGCCTGGTATATGTCCGGCACGGTACTCCTCCGGTGGACGCACATCAAGGACAATCACCTCGCCTCGGCGAATGCGCCGCAGGAGCGCTTTCTTCTCGACGGGTTCCAGCGATTCGCGGCCCTCCCGGAACTGTCTGGCGATGGATTCGACTTCCGCCAGGCAAACCTCGGCAAGGCGGCGCAAATCCCGGAAAAACACGCAAACGGCCAGATCAGCCAAGCGGTAAGTTACAAACAATCCTTGTTTCTCCGCTTCCACCAGCCGCGCCCCGTGAAGCACCCGGAGATGCTGGGAAGCATTGGCCACGCTCAAACCGGCTTCCCGCGCAAGGGCTTCGACTGTGCGCGGACCCTGGCGCAAGAGGTCCAGCAGCTCGAGCCGGGGAGGGCTCGCAACAGCCTTGCCAATTCGGGCAAGCTGTTCGTAGATCGCTTTCTTAGACTTCGCGGTTGCACCCATAACTATTCAATAGAATAGTTGAACATGGGACCAACGCCCTGTCAATGGTGAAATAGCACAGGTCATGGGGCGCAACGCGGCGACCATGACCGACTGGCGCGGCTGCTGCCGTCAAGCATGCTGCGGCTGGCTGGCGCCATCTATGAAGGGGGCGGCGTCTCTCTCCGCCAGCCGGCTTCTGGGAGTTTGCGCATCCAGAGGCCGGCGATCATAGACCGCCGCTACAGAAAGATGGCAGTTGGTGGCAAGCCACGGCACAAAGCCAGCGCCGTGGCGACCCCTCGCAGGAGGCTGTGATTTTGATCGCAGCGATGAGTGAGCCGGTCCATAAAAAGTGGTATGCTTGGGGCTGGAAATGCAGGAGATCAAACATGGGGGCGATGATGGCAAGCAAAGTGAAGTCCGGGGAATACAAGCGAGAGGCCGTTCCTTTTATTGAAGACCCCTCGCGCATGGCGGACACCTTTGTGCCCGCCGAACCGCTGAATCCGTGCGAGCTGGAGATCGACCTGTTCTGCAAGGGGATTCGAGTGGATGATTCCTGCACGCTGGGCGAGGTGGGGCGGCCGCTGGTGCGGACCCGCGCCGGGTTGGGCAGCGGACTCGAGGTGATCATTCCCGGGCCGTTGAAGGACGTGTGGGCCAACATTCCCGTTGAAGAAGAGTTTGCGAAAAGGTCGTGTTACCGGATTGTGCGGGACGGCGACGATTTTGAAATCATCGACAACCGGCAGGGATTCAGCTACCCCGTCAGGCTTTCGCCGGAAGTCCCCTGGTACACCCGCGCCACGGCGCGCGGCGTCCCCATGCAGCGCATCGGGGTGCTGCAAGGCACTTACCTCGGAATCTATATTTCCAATTCCTGCGGTTTCTGGTACCACTCGCCGGCGCTGAACTGCAAGTTCTGCACCACCGGATTGAACGTGGGCGTGAATGAAGTGGAACTGAAAGACGTGGAGGATGTGGTCGAGGTTGCGCGGACGGCGAAGGCGGAGTCGGGTGTGACCTTCACGCATTTCAACTCCGGCTACCAGACCAACCGCGACCTGGACCGCGCCGCGCCCTACGTGAAGGCCGTGAAGTCACGCGTGGGCAGCCTGATCGGAGTGCAGTTGACGCCCACCCGGGACCTCTGGAAGTACGACCGGCTGATCGACCTCGGCGCTGACCACTTCAGCTTCTGCTACGAATTCCAGAACCCGGAGTTCTTTGCAAAAATCTGTCCCGGCAAAGAGAAGCTGATCGGGCAGAAAACCTTCTTCCGCGCCCTGGAATATACCTCGAAGAAGCTGCGGAAAGGCGCCTGCTCGGGCGAAATTATTGCCGGCATCGAGCCCCTTGAAGATACGCTGGCCGCCATCGATATGATTGCCGGCATGGGAGCGTTTCCGACGGTGTGCATTTTCCGCCCCACCATCGGCTCCGACATGGAGCGCTGGCCGGCGCCCCGCTACGAAGACATGATTGTGGTCTACCGGCACCTCTATGAGGCCTGCCGGAAGCACGGCATCCCCCTGGACGTGACGCCCAACATCGAGGTGAGCCTGATTGTGCAGCCGGGCGACACGCGCTACCTGGCGGACTCCAGCCTGGCCACAAAGCTTTATGACATGAAGCTCAGCCTGATGAGAAAAGCAGCCCGGCCGTATTTCTGGTGGGCCGGCCGTCCCAAGAACATCAAGGGTCCTGAAATCCTGAGCGAGTAGCCGCCGCGAGTACAACCCCCATGGAAGCCCTGCGTCGCAGGCATCCGGTAGTGACCCAGTTTGATCAGTGGCACGCCCCGCCCGCGCCGCGGTCAGAAGACACGGCCAGGATGGCCGTGCCACAAAATAAGGACCCAACTGCGGCACGACCCGGCATGAGGGAAATTGCGGTCGCGGGGAACGCCTTTCGGCGCTCCCGCGCAATTTCCGGGCCGAACGTTAATGGAATGATTGCCTGCGGCAGACGGGTTAGAAAACGCGTGCCGCGTCAGGCCTGCAGAGTGCCATGCTGTTGAGATGCTAAATCCAGCGCAGACCCCGTGAAAGACATAACAATCAGGTCCGCCCGCCGCTGAACGCCGAACTTGGCAAGAAGGTTCGAAACGTGGAACTTTGCCGTGCGCTCGGAAATGTTCAACTGGCCGGCAATTTCTTTGTTGGAGAGGTTGTCCAGCACCGCCTGAAGGACCTCCCGCTCCCGCCGGCTGAGCCCCACCGAACTGCTGATGAGGGTCCGATTGCGCGAGCTGGGAAGAATCGATTCCACGAAACGGGAAAGCAGAACACTGGGAACCCAATAGCTGCCTTTCAGCAGGGCCTCGAATGCAGATGCGAGATCCAATTTCGCTTCAGAATAGGTCATCAACCCCTTAACTCCGAGGCGAAGCAGCGGAAAGGCATTGGTTTCGTCAAATTTTTCAGAAACCGCAATGACCTTTGCTTCCGGGTAGCGGTCCATGATCTCCGATACCAGAAGGGCCGCGGCGGTGGGCACACATGCATCCACGAGGTAGAGGGGACACTTTGGAAACGACAATCGGTGGAAATCAGTTGTTAGGCGCGAATCAATATGCTCAGCTTTTACCCTGTAGGACAAGTCGGCCAGTAACTTTGAGAACTCACTCAGGACCAATGGATGGGGAGACAGGAGGCAAACTTTCGAACACGGCTTGCCGTGTGTTCGTAACCTACGAGAGAAGCCAGCGAGGGTTTGCTCGATCATCTTGTGCTTCTCCTTGCTTACATGATCTTCATCGTATATTTTGCCGGGTTACTTTAGTGAACCCCGGCGATCCACCCACCTCAAGACAATGATACGAAGTTCGCCTTAAGGTGGAAACCGTACTGGCCTAATGGGCCCTCCCCACCCCATAATCCAGATATTTCCTGTGGCTCGACCACAGGAAGCACATTCTGGCAAAGTAAACCCTTGGAGTCAAGCTAGAAATTTCGAACCAGCAAGTTTCTTGAACATTCGTTAAGCTTTTGGTCATTCAAGATATCTATTTTATTTTGATGGATTTAAGTTACGAACTCTAATTCTTATAATAAGTAAAGCTGGACGGTTTATCAATAAAATGTTGCAGTAAAGGCAATCGAATCAGCCTGGTAATCACACTGGCCTGCCGGCCAGCTTTGGCACGGGGTTTCCGGGACAGGTTACTTTCCCGGCATATCCACGTTAGCCAAGCTTTCCTTCCATGGCTTCCAGACCGATCGGGTCATGCGAGGAACTCACGCCTGGTCCATCCGGGCATCCGCCAGGGGGGTGAGTTTCCTGCGACGCAAAGTGATGTAGAGGGTGAGAACGACGAAAACCTCTGTTGCAACCACGGCCGCAGCCATTCCAAGTTGGGCAAAGCGTGGCGCGAAAACTACGGCCAAAA
>JAJYJL010000501.1 GCA_021789565.1 Acidobacteriota bacterium | reverse complement strand
GAGCCACTCCTCCAAAAGACACTTGGAACTTCCTAGCGGTCGGCACCATCGAACCACGCAAACGGTACGACATAATTCTTGATACCTTCAATCAACTTTGGCGCCATAAACCAGATTTGCTACTGACCGTCGTGGGCAAGGCAGGCTGGAAAACAGACGATGTCACTGAGCGCGTACGGGACCTCCAACGCCGGGGAGCGCCAATCGTCTGGCTCGACCAGGCATCGGACGCAGAATTACAGGCGGAGTACGCTAAAGCTACCGCACTTATCGCCGCGTCAGACCAGGAAGGCTTTGGACTGCCGGTACTCGAGGCACTGTCATTCGGGACTCCCGTCATTGCCGCCGACATCCCCATTTTCCGGGAAGTAGCTGACACCAACGCCCTATATTTCGAGACCAATAATCCAACCTCTCTTGCCAACACCCTACTGGCGTTAACCAATAATACCGTGCAGCTGCCCACCCCCGCCGACACTTTCATACCCCCCACTTGGCATGACTCTGCAAGCGCTTTTTTAACCTCCCTGGAATCTTGCGCAATTCCAAAACACTATCTGAGAACAATCTACGATCACCGTGTAGCGCATCTCATAAAGGATTCGCCCACACCTGCTACTTCCACGGCCCGCACGGCCGACTCTGAACAAACTCACCGTGCCAACGCACGCATCGCTGGGGCACTGACAGCGCTCTACACTTTGCTCTCTCGACGTCACTTGCTCGGTTACCCCATACGTCTGGCGAATGCCATTCTCCACAGCTCAAGCACCCGGTGGCACCTCTTCAAGGTCGAACAAACCATGGCGAGCCAACTATCCACCCAGGCCTCACTGACGGAAGCAATTTCCGCCTTACGAGAAGAACTGAGCTTCCTAGAAACAAGACTTACTTCACTAATTGCGCTTGAGCATGATCACTCGCGCGCCGTACTTGAGTCAGTTCTCGCAATGATGGACGAACCCTCCAGAAAGGAGACTTCCTAATGCGGCCCGCCTTCCAAGCCGGTCGGCGAATTACTCATTCCACACGCCAGCAGGTCACCCATCACGAACCAAATGCACTATGGCCAATTAACCTCCATATGCGCGTACAGTCGATCGTGCCAAACAGTTGATCAAGCCAACGGTTGCAATTGATGTTCAGGCCCTTCAGGGTCCGAGCGCCAAACGAGGCATCGGACGCTACGTCGAACACTTAAGTTGGCATTTGCTAACCGACTATTCAAACCAATTTGATTTCCGACTAATTTTCAGCCAAAATGCTCCCGTACCAAAGGAGTTAGCACGTCAACCGTGGGAGAAATTCCCCTGGCACTTTCTACCTATCCCTCCCATCACCTGGCGTGGGGATATAGCAAGCGCTCTCGCCGATAGTTATCAAGATCTATCCGTGACTGCGGATGTGGCACTAATTACTTCGCCCTTCGAGGGCTATTTAGATAGCCGGACAGCTGCTCCCTATCACGCAGTTACGTGGGCACGACGCACCGTCGTCCTCGCATACGATTTGATACCTCTTAGACTGCCCAATATATATCTTACTGACCCCAGCTTCCGGGCGTGGTACGCTCGACAGCTGGCACTGATTGCCGAGGCGCATCATGTCCTCGCAATTTCTAAGGCAACCAAGCTCGATCTCCAAGAATTACTTCATATACCAGAATCTAAGGTTTCGAATATTAGCGCAGCCACATGGGACACTGTAGACCCATTCCAACTCGATACTACCGGCCAACACTTGTGTATCGACATTACGAAGCCCTACTTCATGTACGTTTACCAGCCTGACCACCGAAAAATGCCGGAAACATTAATCGACGCCTTCGGAAGATTGCCACCACGTTTGAAGGAACACTACCAACTCGTCTTGGTAACCAAGCAAGACCAGCACACGGCAGAACTCCAAAGGTCGGCCCATGCTGCTGGAATACCAGACGATGCGTTAATAGTCACCGGATTCATAGACGACGAATCCCTCATGTCTCTGTACGCCCAAAGTATTGCCCTGGTTTTCCCGTCACTTTATGAGGGGTTTGGACTTCCTGTACTGGAGGCAATTAGATGCGGCACCTTGGTACTCGCGTCAGACTCGAGTTCTTTGCCTGAAGTGCTCGGAACCCCCGATACGCTTTTTGAACCGACCGACATCGCTGAACTGACACGCCTTATGACGCGCGCAGCAACTGATACGGTTTGGCGCGACGCGATGCGACTCCGACAAGCCCAACACTGCGAACGCTTTTCCTGGGAGAGCACCGCGGCTCTTGCCGCGAAACCACTGCAGGAGCTCGCAAGCCAGCGACAACCAATTTTCGTTCCGAAAACCGAACCTGTATCCATCACCGGCCCATTGCCTCCAACGCGGTCGGGGATCGCCACCTACTCTGCGAGCCTTCTAAAAGTACTCCGACAACGTCACCGCTTGGAGGTAGTGTTAAAACCAGGGACAGTGATAACTGACGTATTCGTTGAGCACAACGTCAAGATTCGCTTCTCCAACGAGCCGCTTCCGCCCGCGTCGCGCTACATCCATCATGTGGGCAATCAGCCAATGTATCACGGCTACCAGCTTGGCCTAATCGCAGAGACCGGTGGGGTCGTCGTTCTACATGACGTCTTTCTCGACCACCTCTCAGATTTCCTCCCTCGGATCCCAACACCTACCTCCCTCGACCGTCAAATGGAGCAGGTTCCATCGGCCACAACGGTCACAGACTTCACAAAGGCACAGAAGTACCGCGAGCAAAGGATCGGAGCGCTACTTACCTGGATCGCCGACAATGCGCACCACCTCGTCGTCCATTCCGAGCATGCCGCAACCACCTTCAAAGAACTCGCACCAAGTGCAAAAAGGCAACCGACCGTGATTCCTCTCGCCCAGGCCGTACAACTCGATGCCCTGACGAAACGCTCTCCCCACCCCCGAGATCGACCACTGCATATCGTATGTCCCGGCTTCGTCGACGAATCCAAATCGCCCTTCACTGTAATAAGGGCACTGGCGTTGCTCAAGGCAGAGAGACGCTCAGTCGTGACCTTCCTCGGCGACGCCGACACGCACCTAGCACGGCTGATCCACGACAGCTCAGAAAAATATGGAGTGCCGGTTACAATCACAGGCTATGTGACCGACGCAGAATACCACAAGGTCCTTTCCGCTGCCGACCTTTGCTTGGTGCTCCGGTCATTCGATCGAGCAGAAACCTCTGCTGCCGCCCTGAATGCGCTTTCACTGGGAATACCTACCGTCGTGAACGACATCGGCAGCTTCAGTGAACTTCCGTCCTCGGCAGTAATAAAGGTTCCCCCAAATAACCACACCGCGCTAAGCCTCGCGCTTGCTGACCTCACCTCCGACCCGAATGCATTCACAACTTTGGCAACAAACGCGGCCGCCTACCTCCAACTAAATCACAACTGGGAACTAGTTGCCTCCGCGTACGATGACTTAATAGAGCACTATTAGGCCACGTATATCCCACAGATCAGCTCGGCTATCTGAACGCAATCACTGCATAGTCAGCAGCGGCAGTGAGAGCGTGACGGAGCGGGCCAGGCAGCATCTCTACCTTAACTTTCTCTGCTTCATCGACCGACGCTTCCGCCCGATGCAGGAACCTCGCCTCCACCCGGACAAAGCCGAGTTCAGCGGCCAAGAAACTAAGTAGGGCTGGTGGAATTGGCCGAATATGTGTAGGGTCAAGAAAGAAGTTGTGCGTTGCCACTAAGAAATTCTGCGGATTAGGGGTTTCCATGATCAAGACACCGCCCGGCCGAAGAATTCTTAATGCTTCTCGCAGCAGACTCATTAAACCTTCTAATGGCAGGTGTTCAACAACGTGAAATGCCGTTACGACCGCATGGCTGTCGCTTTCAGCTGAGGCGAGGAAATCTCCGGCATCCTCTAATCTCACGTCCAGGCCCTTGTCCGCGCACCTCGCCACCGACCCTGGATCTGTATCTACTCCGGTTGCTGAAATTCCATTCTCCAGCAAGAGTTCAAGCCAGTCACCCCGTCCACATCCGATGTCTAAAACATCGCCGCCATCACCCACAACTGCCAGCACGTCAGACAAGTAAGCCGACAACCGTTCCTTAATTAGATCTGAAGGTCCACGAAATTCCTCCTGAAATGAAAGCTCGACGGTCTCCCATAGGGTCGCGACCCGTGAGGTCTCGGCCTGCGCTTCTGCTGCGGTGGCGAAGCTCGCCTGGAGGATCAACAAACGTTCCTCTAAGCGATCAATCGCTAATAGTGCGCGGTCAAGATCCGCCCTGACACTGACGGTATTCATCCAACTTTCATTGATGCGCTTACCAAGTTCATCGATACTATGATTCATGTCCATAGTCACTCTTTTCCGAAGGTAATTGACCGCTAGGCAAAGGATATAGAGTGAAAGCCCTACGGGGCGACCAACTGGTATTGCCCTTAGAAAGTACCACCATAACGCGCCGCAGCGCCCCAAAGTGCGATGTATGGCGATCCGCCAACCGCAGATTTAGGTGTGTGGCTTATCCTATAACACCTGTTCGGCATTTGGCGCCATGGACGTAAGAAAGAGCCCAGGCCTCCCGGGCTTCAATAAACTGAACCTCTCCGCGGCAAGAAAACAGGGCCGGTGGCTCGTGCAATAACCGGTGAGAACTGGATGCGGATCACGGTGTTCTCAGTTAGCAGCGCGAGAATGTCGACCCCTCCTCTCGGAGCTCTGGCTTCCGGACCCGCGCACCGGCTCCCGCAGCCAATACAGGAGCACTCCGATCACCGTGGCATCGAAGATCAGCTCTAGCGGCAGCGACCAAACCGGGTTGCCGAAGTAATTGGCGTTACTGCCAAACTGCGGAAGGAATCCCACAAGACCCCACCACCAGCCGGGCCAGACGATATGTGCGACTTGAAACGCATTGTAGTAAAAGTGCTGGCCGGCGAAGATCGGCTCGGCCTGGTAGAGCCATATCAGTACCACCACGATCAGCGGCGGCGCCAGCGACTTGTCTCGCTCCTTAAGCCGTGCCAGGACCAGTCCGACCCATGGCAGTGACATTGGAATAAGCGTCCACATGAACCGCCCGGCCAGGCTGTAGCCCCCGTACGGGTTGCCGGTGTAGGTCCCATTCAGGCCAAGTATGGCCAGGAAGGATAGAAGGGTTGCCACCGCCGCCACCGGCATGCGCCGTCGGCCGAATGCAATGAGGCCCGCAAGTCCGACCAGAGCATAGGGCACCTGGATGAACAAGCCCTGGTGACGGTCGAACAGGAGACCAAGCGTGTACTGCAGCCCGGCCGCACTGACTTTAGGCATTGGTTCCGGGAGGCCAAGGATATGGCCGTAAAAGTGCTGGTTATACAGCAGGAAGAGTACAACCGACAGCACGCTTGCACCAGCAACAACAGCCGCTGGAACAAGGTCAAACTTCCGCCTGACCATCACGAGCAGGAACGCAGCCAGGATGACGGCGGCGGGAACGAGGTTCTTCGGCTGTAGCCAGGGAGAGGCGGCCACCGAGGCCGTGATCAGCAAGAGCGACAGGGCGGAGGCCTTCCCCCTCCACTTGATGGCTGCGATCTCCACCAGCCCGATGGCCAGCAATATCCCTGCGGGAAGGTCTGGATAGATCTGATTGACGGCCACGAGCACTGCAGGAATGGCAAAGGCGACCCCGAGAACCACCTGAGCCATGGCGCCAAGCCGTAACAACCGGCTGACCCGCTGGTGGAGCCACATCAGGCCAGCCGTGTAGAGGGCTATTATGCCGCCGAGGGCTCCGGTCACCGGACCGAGCAGCGCAACCGGGACCGCAAGCAGAGCACTCAGCCCTGGATCAACGGGGCTGATAACGCCGGTAGGGCCGTCATAGTGCTCGACAATCGCGAGCGTGGCATTTGGGGGATAGGTGCCGCCAAATACGCGCGCGGAGAGATCGTGGGTGATTGTGGAAAGAATGTGCACGTTGAAATGCGACAACGCCTGCGCCTGCATGATGTAAGTGGGCTCGTCACCCGTGATGGCCACACCCTTTGAGATCACGAAGTCGAGAAGGACCTTTTGAAGGGCGACGGCCACGAAAAAGACCACGACTATCCCCGCGGCGTACAGGGTCGACAATCCGAGACCTCTCCTTTCCATCGGCTCTTGCGATGCGGACATTCGATTCCCGTTCCTCGCTCCGCGGTAGCATAGCTGGTCAAGTCGGCTCGGGTAGGTGGTTGCAAGTAGCCAGCGAACGACCTCGTGTCAACGCCGGTCGAAAACTGAGCCACTCCAATCGGACAGATTGGAGGAATTATCACGGTGGAAGATTCGGGAGTGATTCGCCACCTGATGAATCCCCCCGGCTTTCTTGGAGACTCGTCTACTTGAGAGCCGGTTTGCCCTCAAGTCTCATGC
>JAJYJL010000500.1 GCA_021789565.1 Acidobacteriota bacterium | reverse complement strand
GAATCTCATCAAAGACTGCCGCAACCTGCTCCGCCGAAGAGACGTCCGCGATGACAGCCGCCGCCTGGCCGCCTATTTGTTGAATCTCCCGGGCCACTGCCGCGGCCGCCTCCGCATTCTGGTCCAGAATAATGGTGAATGCCCTCTCCCGGGCAAAGGTCATCGCCGTTGCGCGGCCAATTCCAGAGCCGCCACCTGTAATCAGTGCCACTTTGTTGGCCAGCATGGTCATTGTTATTCCGAAGGCTGGAGGTCCTCCTCGCGAAAGCCTTCCAGGTCAATGTCCGGCTGGTCCAGAACCATGCCGAGCTGCCGCTTGTTGAAAATCAGAACGATCGTGTTGGGCACGAGAACCTCCGGCGAATGGCGCGTCCCTTGAGGGATCACCGTAAAGTCGCCCCGCCCGAGTTCCACGGATCCTGCTTCCGTATCGATTCTCAGCCGGCCCTCAAAAATGAACCAGCCTTCGTCTCCGTGCGGGTGATAGTGCCAGGGGAAACGTCCTACCGTCTTGGCCACGCGCACCGTGTAATCCTTGTCTACCGTGATCACGTGGAAGTTCGTGCGCGGCGGGTGCGGTTCCAGCAGTTCCAGCAGATTGATCTTCTTTGGTTCCCACATGTTATTTCTTCCTCATTCCTTTGAGGCCTGTGCTGATGTTCACTTTCCACGGCAAGTCGTGGATGTCCGGAACGGAATGGTCGATTCCGTACTCCCGCCAGCCGATCTGGTAGCGCAGGGCTTCAACCTTTTCCCAATCGATTTCGATGCCCAAGCCGGGCCCATCAGGGACGATCATGTAGCCCTGCTCATAGCGGATACTGTTCCGCGCCGGATCTTCGGTGTAAAGTTTCGGGCCGATGGCCACGGTAGGGTAGTGAACATTCAGGACGGACGCGCCCACGTGGGCTTCAGCCGCCGTACCGAGTGAAGTTTCCTGCGTGGTACTGAGGATCGTGCGCAGGCCCAACGCTTCCGCGACTGCAAAGACCTTCAGCGATTCCCGCATGCCTCCGTGTGCGCTGTTAGCCACGTTGATGATGTCTACCGCGCCTGCCTGCCACATCCGGATGGTGTGCCGTGAGTCTCCCACGTGCTCGCTCACCGGAATGTCCAGCCTTCTGCGCACATCGGCCATGCCAGCAAGGTCCTGGACCGGGGCCACGCTTTCCACGTACTGCGGTTCATAGTATTTCCGGCAGCGATTGATCAGCCGGACGGCATCGCTGGGGTGAACGTGATTGCTCAGGTCAAAGGACTGCATCGTAATCCGGTCGCCAACCTGATCACGGAGTGTCTGGAGAAATTTCACATCAAAGTCAGGCACGGCCCCGATGTAGAGCCGGAAAACCTCAAAGCCTTCCCCAAGCATACGTTCGACAATCGCGAGGTTCTGCTCGATGTGCCTGTCGCTGAGATTCCGAAACATGGGGAAGCAGACTTTGATGCGAGACCGTACCGGCCCGCCAAAGAGAACGTACACTGGCACGCCCAGCGCCTTGCCAGCGAGATCGTGCAGCGCCATCTCAATGCCGGCCCGCAGGCTTCCGGTGTATATCCCCGTGTCCCCGCGTCCCGTGAACAGCAGACTTAAGAGATGGTCCAGCCGGGCCAGTTCCATTGCATTCTGCCCGCACAGAAGATTCGAAAGGCTCTTTTGAAGGTCATCAAGGTCGGGCATGGTGAGAGGCAGATCGGTAATGTCGGCGTATTCTCCCACGCCCTCGAGGCCGGAATCCGTATCCAGGCGGATCAGAACATGCTGCGAATCATCGCCCGACACCCGCGGCGTCCGAATGGGATGCAAGCTGACGTCAGTGACGATGACGGATTGTTTTTGATTCAGATTGGCATTCGGTTCAACCACTCAACACCTCGAACTATTGAGTTTATTCATTTGCCGGAGGATTCCCAGCCGCCCGGGCCGCCCGATTAGGTACCAGAAAACTACTCCCTGAATTGACCTTTTTCAGAGATCCCGCTGACGGAACTTAAACCTTCCTGGCAGAGAAACGTTACTGTTGTTTGCCGCACTTCGCCCGGCGCGAGAGTAGCGGCACGGCCCTGGCTGACAGCGTCCTCAAGTTGCTGCGGATAGGATGTGCAAGGCTCCATCAGAGCCATGTGGTAGCCTCGCCAGCCGCCATAGGAGGCAAATACCCAGCATGACCGAAAGACCTCCGGCGAAAAAATGAAGCCCGCGGAAAACCTGCGAACGGGATCGGTGACCGCAAACCATCCTTCCTTGTGGCCGTGGCCATACAGGAAGTAAACTGCTTTGGACGAAGGCGGCTTCACGGCGCTGAGGTCTGTTTCACCGATTTTCCCTCGTGCCACCGGCCACTTGAATGGGGATTCAAAACCAGCCAGTGTGCCTGGATATGATGGGTCGATCTCAAACACCATCTCCGGGAAATCAATCTTGTCGCCTTCAGAAACAGCCATGGCCGGATGGAGTGCGAAGAGAAAAGGAAATCCCTCCTGCCCAAGGTTTTCGATCCTGTAATTCAATTCGAAAGAAGGTTTGTCTTCGCGGAGGGTGAGGATTTTTTCAACGCCCATGCCGCTGATGGGGGGCCGGCAACTCAGGTGGAGAGCAACAGAGTCCCCATCCCGTTCAATCTTCGGAGTCCATGCAAGGCTCCATATCTCTCCGTGGTCAGGGAAAACCTCGTCGTTGATTGTTGCGGGTGCTGCCGACGGAAACATTTCCTCCCAGCCGCCGCACCAGATGTTGTCAAACGCAGAGCCAAATGGTGCCTTTTGTGGAGCGATGCGCGGATTCTGCCAGACGACTTCCCGATCGAGCGGCTTGTAAATCACGCTCCAGATTCGGCCGCCGAGTTCAGGCAGGACAACAACACGGAGAGCGCGATTTTCAAGGACCACAGCTTTGTGCGAAAGGAAGGCCCAGCGGTCGTCAATTAACGGCATATGCCTCATGTTCCTGAAAACGGCCAGTCAAGTTGAATCAGGGCTCCTGCGCCGCAAATTCCGGCTAGGTCCCCATCGGCTCAAGCGTTGTGATCAGGATGGTTCCGGCCAGTGTTATCACCCCGCCGACCACAGTGCTGAAGCCAATGCTCTCCCGCAAGGTTATGGCGGATATCACCACACCCAGAAACGGCAAAAGGTATATGGAAACCGACGCCTGGCTTACGTCCAGGCGTTTCAACAGAAACATCCATAACACCATCGCCAGTCCCCAGCTGAAAACGCTCAGCACCGCCAGGGCGATCCACGTTTTCACTCCGTAATCATCAAGCGATGACCATGAGAACGGCTCCGCCCAGTGAATCAACAACAAGCTGAAAACGAAGGCGAACATGTACCCGTAAATGAGGACTTCCATGGGCGTGAACCGCCTCAACAGTTCCTTGCAATACACGTTGTAAAGCGAGCTTCCCACGCATGCCAACAGCACCAATGCATTGCCCATCAGGAAGCGGACTTCAGAAAAATTCGCCTGCCGGAGGTCCGGTGTGGAAAGGATCAGGACGCCCACCAGCGCGATGCCCAGGCTGGCCCAGCGAAGCCGTGTCATCCGTTCGCCCAGAACCATTGAAGCAAGAACAGCGGTGATAACGGGCAGGGTCAGGTAGATGATGGCCGCGTTCGACGCTGTCGAGTGATCAACGCCCCATGCCAGAAGCGCGGAGCCCGGCAGGAGTCCAAAAAAGCTGGCGATAAAGAAGCCCATGAAGTTGCGCCGGGTCCAGATCGATGAACGGTTGCCGGAACTGGCCTGGTCCATCGGGACGCCGTCAGGATTTTTCCCCCGATTGTTACGCAGTTCCCACACGAGGAACGGGAACAGGGCAATAGAGGCCAGCAGAAATGTCCAGGCGCTCACCGTGAGCGGACCCATTTTTTCCGTGGCGACTTTATATGCGGCGTACTGTGCTGCCCAGAGCGTGTTGACCAGCACCAGCAGGCTGACGTCCACGACGGCCCTTTTGGTGATTTTCATCCGGCGCACCAAACGACATTGTTTGGGATTGTGCTGATGGCCGATAGTCGCACAGCCAACGATCCGCCCTCCTTCATTCCACGACAGTGATGGGCTCGTAAAGGCACTTTTCAACTGTTGCTTCATCCAGAGCGATTCCGATTCCCGGTTCCGTCGGAAGGCTCCATCGGCCGTCACGAAGTTCAATTTCGGGCTTCGCCAGATGAGAACGCAGGTACGAAGGGAAAAGGTCCTGATGAAACAGTTCGGTGTAAGGGCAATTCAAAACAGCGGCGGCAAAATGACGTGTAGCGGCTGCCGTCAGGCCCGTCTTCCAAGCGTGGGGAATGCAAATGAGACCGCGCTCTTGCGCCATCCGGGCACAGTGCAGAGCTTCCGTCAGGCCACCCACTCTTCCAAGGTCCGGCTGAATGACGTCACAGTGCCCTCGATCCATCAGTTCGCGAAACTCGTGGCGGGTTTGAAGGAACTCACCCACTGCAACCGGAGTCGTGGTGGCCTCGGCGAGGCGGGCCAAACCGTCAAGATCATCCGTGTGCACGGGAGTTTCCACAAAAAACACCTTTGCCTCTTCTACACTTCGCAGGACCCAGAGGGCGTCATTAAAATTCTTCCAGCGGTACCCGACGTCAATCATAAAGTCCCGGTCATCACCAATGCGCCTGCGGCACTCGTGGATGAACTTTATCAGTTCACGGTCACTAACCAGATCATAGAAGAGCATCTCCATTTTCATAGCCCGGAAACCCAATCCGATGGCCCTGTCAATCAGGTCGAAGCAGTTGGCCTGCATGTCTGCCCAGGAACGGCCCTGAGGCATGCTGGGGAAGAGCGTAGCGTAGGGAGTGACTTCCTGCCTGACGGCTCCGCCAAGGAGCTGATAGACAGGGACGCCAAGCAGCTTACCGCGCAAATCGTGAAGGGCGATGTCGATCGCCGAAATCAGCATGATGCCCAACCCGCGCCGAGCATGATAGATGGTTCCCTCGTAAAGCTGTTCCCAAAGAGCCTCAACCTCCAACGGGTTCTGGCCCAGCAGGATATCGCTGATGCTGCGGCTCCAGATGTGGGCGGTGGGCGTCTCCAGCAGAGCGGCCATTACGTTGGGCGGCGAGTCGGTTTCACCCAGTCCGCAAACCCCGTTGTCGGCGGTGATGCGGATGACGGCTGTATCGACAGCGCCATCACAATCATCGGGCGTGGCGTGCGGTGATCGAAGCTGAAGGCATTCGATTTTTTTGATTTTCATCGCAACAATCCTTCTTTGCGTGACCAGAATCGCAAACGGCACAAGAAGTTGTTGAAACCGCTGGAGCTGGCGTGCCGGTTTATGCAGGCAGGAAAACTCCCCTCTTTTGCGCAGCCACCGGTGGAACTTCCCCTACCCGTATGCCTAAAATCAATGAACACGAACGGGGAGCGCGATCCTCCCAGTGCCCCGCCGGTCTAACGTCCTGCGATTGTCATTGCGCCATCGACCACCAGATACGTTCCGGACACGAACGATGCTGCGTCTGAAACCAGAAAAAGAGCCGCCTCAGCCACGTCGTGCGTGGTGCCGATTCGACCCAGCGGATGGAAACTCAGCACCTGCTTCAGCGTTGCTTCCGGATCCGGCTGTTCCTTGAACCACTCCTCTGTCATGGGAGTGTTGATGTAACCCGGGCAGATGGCGTTCACCCGGATGCCGTCGCGGCCGTGGTCCAGCGCGAGAGTGCGCGTCATGGCCAGCATGCCGGCTTTCGATGCATCATATGCCGCGTAGCCCTCATTCGATACAAGAGCGTGCACGGATGAGATGTTCACAATGGCACCGCTGCGCCCGCGCATGTGCGGGATCACGTATTTTGAAAACAGGAATGCTCCCTTTAAATTGACATTCAATACGCGGTCCCATTCGGTCGAGCTCATTTCGGGCACCAGGCCGGATACGTCGATTCCGGCGTTGTTGATCAGGATATCGATCGTGCCGAATTTTGCGGCAGCCTTCTCGACGGCGGCTTTGACGTCGCCTTCGTTTGAAACATCACCCTGCACGGCAAGCGAACGCCCCTGCCTGATTTGGTCAAGCTTCCGGCT
Source organism: Acidobacteriota bacterium (assembly GCA_021789565.1). The sequence goes on along the minus strand of JAJYJL010000500.1, from coordinate 350 downwards.
CATTTCGCAGGCTGATTCGCCGTTGATGTCAAAGATGACGACGGCCGCGCCGGCTTCAGAAAAGCGTTCAGCAATCCCGGCGCCGATGCCTGCCCCGGCCCCGGTGATTAAAGCAACTTTACCTTCAAGAGGAGTGTAGGTCATCATCCACCGATTTGTTTTCCACTGAACTGGGGGCTGCGCTTCAGGAGAGCATAGGCTTTAAGGGCCGCCAGCAGCGGGCCCTGCCCCCAGGGAACCACCGCGCCCCGCGGCATCTGGCGGTAATGCTCAACCCGCGTGCTCGGGAAGGTTTCATACGAGACCCCCTCTAGCAACCCATCTTCCCGGATGTGGGCCAGCACAAATGA
>JAJYJL010000499.1 GCA_021789565.1 Acidobacteriota bacterium | reverse complement strand
AGCTTAAAGAGGAGCAACGCGAATTGACCGAGGCCGCATTTTCCCTTCCCGAGAGCGGTGAAGCTCATCAGGCTCTGGGACGGGTGTTCCAACGCGAGGGCAAACATACGTTTGCCGCAATTGAGTTTCAAACGGCGCTGAGGCAAAAGGATTCTTTTGAGGCGCACCTGGGGCTGGCGAAGGCTTATGTTTCCCTCGACCATCTGGAACCCGCTTTGAAGCAGATCCAAGCCGCCCAGCGGATTGAGCCGGACAACTCCGAAGCTAAGGGTCTGGCGGAACAGGTTCGCGCACAATTGTCCGCTGACAGAGACAAATCTTGAGGTCAAAGTTTTTCAATCAAGCGCTGATCCAGGCTGTCCTTTTGATGGGCGTCTTCGCTCTGGCCCCGCTGTATTCCGCCCCGTCGCCTCCTGTTGTAGTACAGATTAATCTGGATGGTGTCGTTCAGGCTGTCAGCGCGGACTATGTGGTTCGCGGCATCGAGTACGCCAACCAGACGGGGGCCAGCGCCATTCTGCTTGAATTGAGTACTCCGGGCGGCCTGGGTGATTCCATGCGCGATATCATCCGCGCGGTGATGAACTCGCGCGTGCCGGTCATCACCTACGTCTACCCGAGCGGCAGCCGTGCCGCCTCGGCGGGCTTCTTTATTCTGCTTTCAGGAGACGTCGCGGTGATGGCCCCGGGAACCAACACGGGCGCAGCACATCCGGTAATGATCGGCGGCCTGGGTGCAGGGAAGACGGAAGAAACTAAAATTTTGAACGATTCCGCCGCATTCATCCGTTCCATTGCGGACACCAGGGGGCGGAACGCCAAAATGGCCGAGGAAGGGGTCCGAAACAGTATATCGCTGACGGCGCAGGAGGCCTTGAAGAACAACCTCATCAATGCCATTTGCAACAGTTCGCAAGACATCTTCAAACAGTTTGACGGCAAGACCCTCAAGCGATCCAACGGTTCGGAAACGGTGTTAAGACTGGCAGGCGCCACCCTTGTTCCTTATCAGATGCCGTGGTACAAGCAGATTCTTTCCTGGGTGGCAAATCCCAACATCGCGTTTATTCTGGGTGCTATCGGCATCCTTGGGTTGTATATTGAGTTTACGCACCCGGGCGGAATTTTGCCGGGCGTCGTCGGGTCCATCTCCCTGGTCCTTTCCCTGTTCGGCTTTCATCTGATGCCGATCAATTACGCGGGAGTGGCGCTGATTCTTATCGGGCTGGCGTTATTCGGGCTTGAAGCGGCTTACACTTCGCACGGCATTCTTGCCGCGGGAGGGATTGCCGCCATTGTTTTCGGCTCGATGATTCTGATTAATTCTCCGTGGCCGGGCTCCAGAATCTACCTGACGACGGTGCTCGCCGTGGTTGTGCCGCTGGCCTTGATTACCGTGGCCCTCATGCGTTTTGCCTGGAAGGCGGCGAAAAGTAAGGCCATCACGGGCGAAGAGGGGCTTGTGAATTCGATTGGAGTGGCGCGCACGGATCTGAACCCGGAAGGCAAAGTGCTGGTTCACGGGGAATTATGGGATGCGCGGGCCGTCGAGCATGTTCCGCCGGGCGGCCACGTTCGAGTTCGGAAGGTGGAAGGACTCACATTGCTGGTTGAGCCTGCGGAAGATTCCCGGTAGACTGTCCACAACTGGAGTCAACGGCAAGTCCTGACCGCTGCGAAAGACGGGCCAGACCATGGCACCGCTTGTTTCCGGGACAGCGGGTCTGTTACCGGAAAAGAGGGGAAGGAGGAGTGATGGGCTATCTGGTTGCCGGCATTATCCTTTTTTTCTATGCCGTGTCGTGCTTGAACGTCCTCAGGGAGTACGAGCGGGCGGTGGTGTTTCGACTGGGCCGGGTGCAACGGCCGGACAAAGGGCCGGGCTTGATCTGGATCTGGTGGCCCATTGACAAGCTCATCAAGATCTCGCTGCGGATCGATACGTGGGACGTTCCGCCTCAGGACATCATCACCAGAGACAATATTTCCGTAAAGGTCAATGCCGTGCTCTTCTATCGGATTATCAACGCCCAGAAGGCGGTGATCGAGCTGACCAACTTTCGTTATTCGATTGAGCAACTTGCGGCAACTACGTTGCGGGCCGTTCTGGGAGAGGTTGAACTGGACGATTTGCTTTCCCAGCGTGAAAAGCTGAACCTGCGGCTGCAGAACATTATTGATGAGCAGACCGAGGCCTGGGGCATTAAGGTGACCCAGGTCCAGGTGAAGCAGGTGGATATTCCGCAGGACATGCAGCGCGCCATCGCACGCCAGGCGGAAGCCGAGCGGGAACGCCGCGCCAAGATCATCAACGCGGACGGAGAATTCCAGGCCTCACAGAAGTTAGCGGATGCCGCCAAAATTCTGGCGGTGGAACCTGTCACCATTACCTTGCGATATCTTCAAACTCTGTCAGAATTGGGGACGGAGAAGAACACCACGATTGTGTTTCCGATACCGGTGGAACTTTTGTCACTGCTGATGCAGAAAGTGAAGGCGCCGCCGGCCGCCGGAAGCGACGGCAATGATTAAAGCTTAAAAGACGTGCCTCTTATGGATGCGGAGAACAATGGCTAAGCGATTAGATCATGTTCGGGATGAAAAAGGCGCTTCAGCCCGCCAACTGGTTTTGATGTTTCTGGCTGCCGTGGCTGTGTGCGCCGTATTCTTTTCCCTGGGGTTTGTGGTGGGATATAACCACGCTCCCTCAAGAGTTGCTCCCGTTACCGAGAACGTGAGTCAATCGGGAGAAATCCCTCCGACGGTGAACCCTCCTGCGGGCGGCTCCAGCCAGTCCTCACCACAGGGCATGGAGACCGAGAAGATCAGTCCGGAGTCGGCCTCTATCCCGCAGCCGGAACCGCCTGCCCCTGTGCAGATGAAACCCGCCGCAAAGTCACAGTCAAAGGGCCCCGGGACGCCGAAGAAGGAGGCTGCGAAGAGGGTGGCCAAAAGCAAGCCTGCCCCCTCTCCACAGAACTACCCGGCCTCGATGGCTTCGGCCACCGCTGGCCTGCATTTTGCCGTCCAAGTCATGGCCTCAAAGACGCAAGCAGACGCCGGGAATTTGGTCAAGCTGCTGAAATCACACGGCTACCCGGCTTACGTCCTCACCCCTCAGCAGGGCCGTGTGAAAGATAGTCTTTTTCGTGTGCAGGTGGGTCCTTTTGCGTCACGTGTTACCGCTGACGCCACGCGGGACAAACTGATGGGGGAGGGTTTCAGGCCATTTGTTGTGCACTTCTGAGCTTGGTGGTGCCCTGGATTCCCTTGTGCCGGCGTGTTCAAGCATTTGCAGCTTTTGCCTCATCGCAATCTCCTCATCCGGGTAGGGAATGACCGCGGCCAACTTTTCCTTTTCAGCCTGGTTCAGGAAGTCGCCGGCCCGATATGCCGCGAGCGTATTAACGGGTCTGCTTCTCTTTGCCTCTTTCCCGTTGGTCAACTGGAATGCTCTGGTCTGGGTGGCGTGCCTGCCGCTGCTGATGGCAGCCGTCCTTGAAAAGCGCCGGCTTCACGGCTTCTGGCTTGGTTACGTTGCCGGCGCGGTATTTCTTTCTGGAAGCTGCTACTGGTTTGTCAACGTGATGCAAGGGTACGGAAACCTGAATCCGGCTGCGGCAGTCGGTGTTCTGGTTCTGTTTGTGATTGTCTTTGCCACGTTCTATGGCGTTTTCGGCTTGTTTGAAACGCTTGTGGCCCGGCGATCTATTAGCGCGGCCCTCTTCTTAAGTCCGTTTCTATGGGTGGCATTAGAGCTGGCCAGGACCTACCTTGTCACTGGTTTTCCCTGGAACCTCCTGGGCTATGCGGTCCGGCCTGTGGGGTTGCAGCAAGTGGCCTCGGTCACGGCGGTTTACGGCCTTTCATTCGTGGCGGTCAGCACCAGCGCTCTGGCTGCATGGGTGCTGTTGCAACCTGGAAGGAGGGCCTGGGCTGCACTGATAGGCTGGATTGTGCTTCTGGTTGCAGGCAACCGGCTGCTGCAGCCGCCGCCGCCTCAGCCCGAGCCCAATGTAGCCCTGCTGGTCCAGCCTGACATTCCACTGGGCGAGGCCGCCCTGGACGCCTGGGTCCCGTGGACGAACCCTGCGCCACTCGAAAGCCTGGTGGAAGACAGCGTGGAAGCCACCCGCGAGTCCGGGGCAACGCCTGCCTTCCCGCCCCTGCTGGTCTGGCCGGAGACGTCCGCGCCCTTCCTTTATGGACGGGACCCTGTTTTTCGCGGCGCCTTACAAACCATGGCGAAACAGGCGCACGCATACGTCGTCAGCGGTACTGTAACCTTTGCCGGGCAGGGAAATTCCCGGCCCCAGAATGCGGCTGTCCTCCTTTCGCCGGACGGCCAATTGCTGCTCCATTATGTTAAAATTCATCTGGTGCCCTTTGGCGAATACGTGCCGTGGTGGGCATTCCCCGGCAAGGTAGGGAAGATTACGGCCCAGGTGGGCGATTTTGTGCCTGGGAAGTCCGTCCAGGTTGCCAGGACCCCGGAAGGCGTCATCGGGATTTTCATCTGCTACGAGGCCATTTTCCCCCAGTTGGTGCGGAAGTTTGCCGCCGACGGGGCAGGCGTTCTGGTTAATATTTCTGATGACGGCTGGTACGGCGACTCATCGGCCCCCTTTCAGCATTTTGAAATGGCGCGTTTTCGCGCCATCGAGAATGGGCGCTTCGTGCTGCGCGGCACGAACAACGGCATTACGGCGATTATTGACCCCTATGGCAGGGTGCGGAAGGAGATTCCCAGGAACCAGCGGGGAATCCTGACCGGCCATTTCCGGTACCTGTCGAATAAGACGTTCTACACGGAATACGGCGACGTCTTTGCGTGGTCCTGCGTTGCCGTCGCAGCAGCAATCGTACTGCTGATGACGATGATGCCGGGTTTCCGCGTGGGGCAGCCGGCTGAAATCCAGAGAAACCCTGAGGAGCAATCGTGATTGACGAACTGAAGAGAGAGTTTGACGAATTGAAACGTCGAGTCCAGGAACTTCGGAGTTTTCTTTGACGCTGCTGGACAACGCCGCGAGCTGGAAAAGATTGAGAAGCAGTTAGTCCGCCCCGACTTCTGGGAAGACCAGCAGAATTCTCAAAAACTCCTTGGGCAACGCAAACGCCTGGAATCGGCCATACAGTCTGACGAGCGCCTGGCCGCCAAAGTCTCTGATCTTGAAGCCTACTTTGAGCTGGCGGGAGAGGGTGAAAGTGTTTCGCAGGAAATCCAGGCTGAGATCGATACCTTGCGGGCTGAGGTTGAGCAACTGGAGACCACCAGCCTGCTGCCCAGTGAAAACGACCAGTTAAACGCCATCGTGACCGTTCATCCGGGCGCCGGCGGCACCGAATCGCAGGACTGGGCGGAAATGCTGCTGCGCATGTACCGCCGGTGGGCCGAGCGCCACAACTTTAAATTCACGCTGAACGATTACCAGGCCGGTGAAGAAGCCGGGCTGAAGTCCGCAACTTTCACCGTCACTGGCGATTATGCCTACGGCCTGCTGAGCGCGGAAAGCGGTGTGCACCGTCTGGTCCGCATCTCGCCGTTCGACCAGGCGGCGCGACGGCACACCTCGTTCGCCTCGGTGTACGTCAGCCCGGAAATCGACGACAATATCAGTGTTGAAATCAAGCCTGAAGAATTAAGGGTTGACACTTACCGCTCCTCGGGGAAGGGCGGCCAGCACGTCAATACCACCGATTCCGCCGTGCGCATTACGCACCTCCCCACAGGAACCGTGACGCAGTGCCAGAACGAGCGGTCGCAGCACCGCAATCGGGAAATGGCCATGAAGTTCCTGCGCTCCCGCCTTTATGCCCTGGAACTCCAGCGGCGGCGCGAGGCGGCGCAGAAGGTTGAAGATTCCAAGGGCGAGATTGCGTTCGGCAGTCAGATTCGCTCCTACGTGCTGCACCCGTACCGCATGGTGAAGGACCACCGGACCAAATTTGAAGTGGGAGACACGGACCGCGTTCTCGATGGTGACATCGATCCGTTCATTCAGGAATATCTGAAGTCGCGCCGTGCCGTGGCGAAAACAGGGTAGCCGCGTCATGCCGGACCCGGAGATGCTTCCGGCCGGTTGATGCCTGTAAAACCAAAGGAACAGGGGAAACACCCCGTGAGCGCCCTGACAGCTTTTGGGCTTTTTGCAGTGACCGCCATGCTGGTCTGTTACGGCCTTGAGAAGCGCAGCCACTGGTTCATCCTGGCGTTTGCCGCTTCCTGCCTGCTGGGTTCGGTCTATGGGTTCCTGCAGGGCGCCTGGCCGTTCGGCCTGGTGGAATCTGTATGGGCGCTGGTTGCCTTCCGGCGCTGGTGGGCTGAGAAGAATTTAAGGCGGCTCGGCCCCTCATAATTCAGAGTATGCGTGAGAACGGCTCGACCCCGCAGCGGCGCCGTTCGCTGTTCCAGGCCGGTTACAGGGCACCAAA
>JAJYJL010000498.1 GCA_021789565.1 Acidobacteriota bacterium | reverse complement strand
GGCGCAGGAGCCGCCAGTACGGTCTTGACGCACGGCCAGCAGGTCCACGTGCCCAGTGAAACCGTGTTGGACTTCACACTGCAGCAGCCGGTCCAGCTTCCGGTTGCCAGCAGTTAAGCAGCGCTGGGTATCCGGTTCTGACTTCTTCAGAGCGGCAGGCCCTCTCCTTTATTGATTCGACGGGCCTTCTTCGGGGTGCGTAGTTTGCTCCCGGACGAAGGTCCGTAACCTTCTCAGCAGTTCATCCCTCGCGCGACGAAAAGCATTCAGCTTTTCCTCATCGCTGCCTACTACCGCGGCAGGGTCCTCAATGCTCCAATGGACGCGCCTAGTCCTGGCCGGGAAGACAGGGCACGTCTCCCGTGCGTTGTCACACACGGTGATGACGTAATCGAACTCCTGCCCGAGAAATTCTTCCACTGATTTCGAATGATGGCCGGAAAGGTCAATTCCGGCTTCGCGCATCACGGCAATTGCTTCAGGCCGGACCCTCGTGGGCGTTGTGCCGGCGCTGAATACTTCACACCAAGCCCCCGCCTCATGGCGCAGCAGCCCTTCGGCCATCTGGCTCCGCGCGGAATTCGCCGTACACAGGATCAGGACCCGCACGCTTAATTTTCCTCCGCCAGAAGCTCGGAGCCGGCGGCGTGAACCCCAAAGTATCGCTTCTGGAAATAGAGGGAGACGTTGACCAGCGTGATCATCACAGGGACTTCCACAAGCGGCCCGATCACCGCGGCAAAGGCCGCTCCAGAGTGGATCCCGAACACGGCGACGGAAACGGCGATGGCCAGCTCAAAATTATTGCTCGCGGCAGTAAAAGCAAGCGTGGCTGTGCGGCTGTAATCGGCACCCATCTTGTGGCCCATCCAGAACGAGACCAGAAACATGACCACGAAATAGATGAGAAGCGGGACTGCGATGCGCAGCACATCCAGGGGAAGGCTGAGGATGACGCTCCCTTTCAGGGAGAACATGATCACGATGGTGAACAGCAGGGCGGCCAGCGTCAGCGGACTGATGCGTGGAATGAACCACTCTTCGTACCATTCGCGGCCGCGCGCTCGAATCAGGACCAGGCGGGTGAACATTCCCGCAAGGAACGGTACACCAAGATACAAGAAGACGCTGCGGGCGATCTCGCCAATTGAGATGCCGACGACCGTTCCCCCCAGCCCGAACCACTGCGGGAGGACAGTGATGAAAATCCAGGCGTAGACAGAATAAAACAGTACCTGGAACACGGAATTGAAGGCCACCAGCCCTGCCGCATACTCCGTGTTTCCGCCGGCCAGTTCGTTCCATACAATCACCATGGCGATGCAGCGCGCGAGACCGATCATGATCAGCCCGGCCATGTACTCCGGGTATCCCCGGAGGAAAACGATCGCCAGAATGAACATCAGAACCGGCCCGACAAACCAGTTTTGAAAAAGTGAGAGCAGCAGGACCTTGCGGTTCCGGAAAACCCTGCCTATTTCTTCGTAACGGACCTTGGCGAGCGGCGGGTACATCATCACGATGAGTCCCACAGCCAGTGGGATGGAGGTGGTCCCTCTCTGGAAACTCGTGACCAGTTGTACAAAGCCTGGCGAGAGGTTTCCTAGCGCAATGCCGGCCGCCATGGCCAGAAATATCCACAGGGTCAGATAGCGGTCAAGGGGCGAGAGTCTGCGTGCGCTGAGTGCGCTCATATCTTTTTCTAAACCGAATGGGTTTGCCGAAGTCGGACTTACTTGAGAGGTTTCTTCGCCCGGACAAAGGCGCTCATGAATTTGCCGTCAATGTTCGACGCCAGCGAATCCACTTTCAGACCTTTCCCGGCGAGGAACTGGCGGGCATCCTCGGCACGGTAGATACGAGTGGGTTCAATTCCAATTGCCTCAAAGCCTGCAGCGGCCAGCAGGGTTCGATATTCATTCTCGTGGAGGGCTCCTGCCACGCAGCCGGCCCAGAGTTCAACGTTGCGCCGGATATCGGCTGGAATTTCACCTCGAACCACGATGTCGGAAACGGCAAATCGTCCGCCCGGTCTCAAAACTCGAAAAACTTCCCGGAGGACAGCAGACTTGTCCGCCGAGAGGTTGATGACGCAGTTCGAAATGACCACGTCGACTGCACTGTCGGGCAGCGGAATGTTCTCAATTTCACCCTTCAGGAATTCTGCGTTGGTGATGCCGGACCTGGCCTGATTTTGCCTGGCCAACTCGAGCATTTCGTCCGTCATATCCAGCCCATAGGCTTTCCCGGTGGGCCCCACACGTTTGGCGGAAAGCAGAACGTCGATGCCTCCGCCCGAACCCAGGTCCAGCACCACTTCTCCGGGGTTCAACTTCGCCAGCGCCGTGGGATTGCCACAGCCGAGCGACGCGAGCACGGCTTCCTGCGGCACTTCGCTTGCCTCGGCGGGGTTATACAGATTGATGGTAATCGGGTCGGGATTTCCGGCCCTTCCGCCGCAGCACGCCTTTTGTCCCGCGATTGCCAGTTTGGCCGCCTGTCCGTATTTCTCTTTTACGATTTCCTTAATGTTCTCTGTACTCATGGCTTCTTTCCTTTCCGGGTTTCTCCGCGGGCCTGCCCGATCACAACCAATTCACCGGGTTCAATGGCGCTGTTTCGCGTGCAGCATTCCGCGTACAGAAAAGTGATCAGTTCCTGAAGGGAATCCGTATTGGCTGTGTACCACAGAAAGCTGCCTTCGCGCCTGACGCGGACCAGGTCTTCGTTCCTGAGCTTGTCGAGGTGATGAGAAAGCGTGGAGGGTGGAATCCCCAGTTCGCTTTGAATGTCGCCGACAATAAGTCCCTGCGGATGGGCGGTCAGCAGAAGCTGCATGATGCGCAGGCGCGGCTCGGCGCCCATGGCGGCAAACATATTGGCGAAACGGCTGGCTTGCCCAGCCTTGCTTGGCCTGGTCACGACTTCGATTATTCCAGAATTATCGAATCGTGTCAAGAAACCTCTTCCCACCCTTGCTTTTTAACCCCGGCAGGGTTTCTGCGGATGCTTGCAAGCGGGAAGTCAGGGTGGCTGGCATCTCGGGCACCGGAACTGATCTATCCCTTACGCCTGGGACTCGTGCACTCTTTTGAGAATCCGCTTTCGCCAGCTTGGCGACAAAGCTTCAATATTCAATGCCCGCTGGACTAATTGGGCATCCTGATGGCCATCACCGTAGCAGAGACGAAGGAGATCGCTGACGCTGACCCGGTTGGCGTCCCGATGGATGGGCTGAACGGCGTCGCTCTCGCCGAGCTCGCCTTCATTGACGACGGCAAAATAAAAACCTGTGCGCCCGCTTTCGAGGAACCGGTCCGGCATATCCTCACGGCCAAACCTGATTCCCAGCTTGTAACAGGGCAGGCGCGGCTGCGTGACCATCAGGACGGCTGTCCCCATCCGAAAACGGTCACCAATGTGCGCATCGTCTTCGAGCAGGCCATTCAGGGTGAGGTTTTCTCCAAACATGCCCCAGGGCATCTCAATGTCCGGGATTTCGCGCTGCCAATAGGCATAATGCTCGGAAGGATAAGCGTAGACCGCCTTGTTCGGTCCGCCGTGTACGGAGAGGTCAGCCTGTCCGTCACCCTCAATGTTGAGCCGGGTGACCCTGACGCGCCCGTGGACCGGAGATTTGTAAATCCCCGTCGTGACCGATTTGCCGTCAGACACGATTTGCCGTGGAAGGCCCACATTGACGGAGAGAACCTTCATCGCGTTTACCATTGGATGCACCAGGGTTATTTATGGTTCCCGCACCGTTGCAAAATCGGTTGGTTCCAAAAGCTGCAGGCCCGGTCGAAAAGTTTTCATCCTTGGCACGCCTGATTATAATGGTTCAGCGCGAAAGTGGCGGAATTGGCAGACGCGCCAGACTTAGGATCTGGTCCCGCAAGGGGTGGGGGTTCGAGTCCCCCCTTTCGCACCATCAGCGTCTCCCTTGGGTTCCTGTCCGGCAATGTCCCGTTACTCTTTGCAGCGTTTGATTGTGGTGTCCCGCCTTTCAGCCCGATTCATGGCGATACGGCAGAGGCTCCAGAACGGCTCGAAACGACTCGGGACAAACGACTCGGGACGAGCTTGCGAATTCAAGGACGCTAACCTATACTACAGCCGCTATGCAAAGCGGGGCAGATCAACGAACTATTTATGACGCATTGATTGTTGGCTCAGGAGCAAGCGGCGGATGGGTGGCCAAGGAATTAACCGAGGCCGGCATGCGGGTCCTGATGCTCGAGGCCGGACCTCCGCGCATTCCGTCGCGCGATTTCACTGAGCACGTCTGGCCGTACCAGTTGAAATACCGCGGCTTCGACGACCACCAGGCGCGCCTCACCGATCAGCCGATCCAGCGGCTCTGTTACGCCTGCGACGAATACAGCCATCAGTTTTTCGTCAAAGACGCCGAGCATCCCTACACCTTTCCCATCGACAAGCCGTTTATGTGGATCCGGGGGCGGCAGGTGGGCGGAAAGACTTTTTGCTGGGCGCGGGAAAGCTACCGCTACAGCGATTACGAATTCAAGGCTGCCAGCCGCGACGGCTACGGCCAGGACTGGCCTTTCAGTTACAAGGACCTCGAGCCCTATTACGACAAGGTGGAAAGCTTTATCGGGGTGAGCGGATCGCACGAGGGCCTCGAACAGATGCCCGACGGAAAGTTTCTGCCTCCGATGAATCTCTCCTGTGGCAGCCTGCAGGCCAAGCAGATTATTGAGAGCAAATTCGGCTGGCGGGTGATGCCGGACCGCGTGGCCAACCTGACCGTTCCCCACAAAGGACGTCCTGCGTGCCACTACTGCGACGAGTGCCAGCGCGGCTGCTATACGGCGTCTTATTTCAACAGTCCTGCCGTGACGCTGCCGGCCGCAGCAAAGACGGGCCGGTTCGCGCTGGTGAGCGATGCCGTGGTGAGCCACGTGATGGTCGATAACGAAGGCCGCGCCAGTGGCGTCCACTATATTGACCGCACCACGCACGAGCATCGGGAGGCCCGGGCGAAGATTGTCGTGCTGGCGGCCAGTGCGCTGGAATCTACGCGTATTCTGTTGAATTCCACCACGCGCCGTTATCCCAACGGCCTGGGGAATTCCAAGGGGGTGCTGGGCCACTATCTGATGGACCACTTCACCATTCAGGGTGCGGGTGGCACCATGGCCGGCCTGAAGTCTTCGGTCCGCGAGCCCACCGGCAACCCCGCCGGCTTTTTGATTCCGAAATACGCCAACGTCGGCTCCAACAGGAACAAGAATTTTCTGCGCGGCTACCGGTTTGACGGAGACGGAAGCCAGGAGCTTTACGGTCAGGCCTATTCGATTCCGGGGTACGGCAAGGGCTTCCGGGAAAAGGTCCGGAAGAATATCCCTTACCGCTATGGCATGATGGCCCAGGGCGAAACGCTTCCGCGCTACGAAAACTATGTGACGCTCGACAGGGAGAAGAAGGACGCCTGGGGAATTCCGGTCCTGCACATCAGCGCCAGCCATGGAGAAAATGAATACGCCATGGCCAGGGCCATGCGTGAAGACGTCATGGCGATTCTCGACGCGATGAAACTGGAAGACGTGCGGCCGCCGGGTGAGCATCTCAGCGTGTTTGGCAAGAACATCCACGAGTGCGGCACCGCGCGCATGGGCAACGATCCCAAGACCAGTGTGCTCAACCGCTTCAACCGGCTTCACGATGCCCGGAATGTTTTTGTTGCTGACGGCGCTTCCTTTGTGACCAATAGTTGTTACGAGCCGACGCTGACGATCATGGCCATCGCTACCCGTGCGGCCGATTACATCGCCGAAGCCTATCGCAAGGGAGACCTGTAGGAAGTTCTCACGCCGGCAAACGGCAGGGAATCAAGTGATGGAAGACAAAAACGAAAAGAAGAGTCAGGAAGTCAGCCCGGAGAAGAGCGGGGTATCCCGCCGCAAATGGCTGATCGACGTGGGCAAGGCTGCCGCGCTTGCGGGAATTGCGGGCAAGACTGCGCCGCTCGATGCGGAAGTTGCTGCCGGAATCCCGGCCCCTGAAACGAAACCGGAAAGTCTTCCTCCGGGGCTCTATCGTCCTTCGTCTGAACACCTCGGCATGGCTCTGCAGGATGATTCGCGTTTTCATCCCGTTCCGCCCGGCTGCCAGGTGGATTTCATTCGGCCCCGCACGGGACCTTACGAGCCGCAGTTCTTTTCCCATGATGAATACAAGGTGATCCACCAGTTGACCGCCTTGATGCTGGGTGAGACTGCGGGGTCGTCGGGAGAGAGCGCCAAATCCCCCGTTGGGAATATCGTGGACGAGGTTGCCGAGTGGGTTGATCTTCGCACTTACAGCTTTGGCGGACTTCGTGACGCAGCCATGCGGTTGACGCCGGAACAGGTTGCGCTGGCAGAGGCGTATAACGGCGCTCCGCTGCTGCATCGGGTCAAGAACTCTGACCCGCAGAAAAC
>JAJYJL010000497.1 GCA_021789565.1 Acidobacteriota bacterium | reverse complement strand
TCTGCCGAAACCGCATGCATGGCTGCCGCCTATTGTGAAAACAACGGCCACCACAGGCGAGGGAATAGCCGAACTCTTAACGGAGTTGGCAAAGTTTCGAGCCGCAACGGAACAGACTTCTGTCGGGATGAACCGCCGCACAGAGAACATTCGCCTGCAACTCCTGGAACTGCTCCGGCAGAGCTTATTTGAAAAAGTTGCTCAGGAACAGATTGATGAGAACAGAATTGGCGAATATGTTGAGGCAATTCTCGCCCGCCGCCGTGATCCATATTCCATAGTCGAAGAGATGATGGAATCGTCGGGTGTCGGTTCAGGGCGCAAATGATCAGCTTAATCCCCGGCGTGCGGCTTTAAGGTCGGTTTAAAGTCGCCGAGTTGGAAGGCCAGAACTCTTCCGCTGCGGGTTCAAAAAAATGCGAATTCACCACATTGGTATTGCAGTGGAATCGCTCGAGAAGTCGGTCCCGGTATTTGAGATGTTGCTCGGGTGCCCGCCCGATTCCACGGAAGAGGTTGAAGATCAGAAAGTGCGGGTTGCCGTGTTCCAGGTAGGAGAAAGCCGGATTGAGCTGCTTGAGGCTATTTCGCCCGATTCGCCGATTGCCCGCTTTATCGCCAGGCGGGGCCCCGGCATTCATCACCTGACACTCGAAGTCAACAATTTGCGGGGGACACTGGAGAACCTTGAACAGCGTGGCGTGCGGTTGATCGACCGAAATCCTCACATGGGCGCAGGTGGCGAGTCGGTTGCGTTTCTGCACCCTTCGAGCACGGCGAGTGTACTGATCGAGCTACTCGAAAAATGTGAGAGGAATCGATCGAATTCAGGCCAGGAGCAAGGAAGGGAATGAAACTCGGTGCGTTTGATATTTTTGCCCTTTCGGACGGGACGTTCGCGCTGGACGGCGGGCAAATGTTTGGGGTTGTGCCCAAAGTCCTCTGGGAGAAGAAGCTGGCGGCCGATGAGCGTAACCGCGTCAGACTTGGGCTGACGTGCCTGCTGGCCCGGACTGGTAAATATAATGTTCTGATTGAAACGGGAATCGGCGATAAATTTGGCGCGAAGCATGCCGGGATCTACAAAATTGATCATTCATCAAATCTTCTGGATGATCTTTCACGGCACGGGGTTGGCGTGGATGACGTCGATATCATCGTCAACACACACCTTCATTTCGACCATTGTGGATGGAACACAAGGCGGGATGGATCTCGGGTTGTTACGACATTTCCAAAAGCGCGCTATTTTATGCAACGGGCGGAATGGGAGCATGCCCTGCATCCGAACGAGCGCGACCGGGCAAGCTATCTGGAAGAGTGGTTTGCCCCGGCAGAGCCGCAGACCGTTTTTATCGAAGGTCCCTGCGAGATTGTGCCTGGCATCCGGGTTGAGGTTGCGGCCGGGCACGTCCAGGACATGCAGTGCGTGTGGATTGAATCGGAAGGCAAGAGCGCCTGTTTTGTTTCAGACCTAGTGCCGACACGCGCCCATCTGCCGTTTCCGTGGATCATGGCATTTGACCTCTCCCCAATGGATACGCTTGCATCAAAAAAGCGCTTGCTTCCTCAGCTCGCGGAGCAACAAGCCCTGATAGTATTTCCGCATGATCCGGACGTTTTTGGGGGCAGACTTGTTGAAACGGACGGGGATCTGGCGTTCCACCCCGTGACAGAAAGATAGCTCAAAGTTTTAAAACTGGAGGATGGAGAGTGGCTCAAGCAGAGATCGGAATCATTGGCGGGAGCGGACTTTATCAGATGGAAGGGGTCACACGGGCCAAGTGGGTGCGCGTGGCAACGCCGTTCGGGAAACCTTCAGACGCCATTTGTGTGGGAATTCTTGAAGGTCGCCGCGTTGCATTTCTGGCCCGCCACGGGCGCGGACATCTCATCAGTCCTTCGGAAATTAACTTCCGCGCCAACATCTACGCGATGAAAAAACTAGGCGTCGAGCGCATTCTTTCTGTCAGCGCCGTCGGTTCACTAAGAGAGGATTACCGCCCCATGGATATGGCCCTGCCGCTGCAATTTTTCGATCGCACGCGCGGGCGAATCTCAACCTTCTTCGGTAGCGGGATTGTGGCGCATGTAGGCTTTTCCGACCCCATGTGCCCTGTAGTTATGGACGCACTGGAAGCGGCTTGCGCTGGCGCAGGCGTTAACGTCCATCGCGGCGGAACATACGTCTGCATGGAGGGCCCCGCATTCTCAACAAAGGCGGAATCGAATACCTATCGAAGCTGGGGTATGGATATTATCGGCATGACCAATCTTCAAGAGGCGAAGCTTGCACGCGAGGCCGAAATTTGCTACGCAACGCTGGCGATGGTCACGGATTACGATTGCTGGCATCCCGAGCATGAAGCCGTCACCGTCAACCAGATCATTGATTACCTCAACCGCAACGTGGAAAACGCACGGAAAATCCTGCGGGCCGGCGTCCGGGTCTTGCCTAAGGTGCGCAATTGCAAGTGTGGATCTGCGCTCGCGCACGCGATTATTACGGACCGGCGTAAGATTTCACCCCAGGCCAAGAAGCGGTTAAACTTGCTCGTCGGGAAATATCTCAAGTAAACTGAACTAGAAACAACAGATTCGCAAGTCAGGGGGAAAAGCACGTTTTATGTCGCTCTTGGTCGTTGGTTCCGTGGCTTTTGATTCGATCCGGACTCCTCACGGGCAAGTGGAAGGAATTCTGGGCGGGTCGGCAAGTTTCTTTTCCGTTGCAGCAAGCTGGTTTGGCCCGGTCAAGTTGGTCGCCGTAGTCGGTGAGGACTTTGAAGAAGAGCACCTTGAAGTCTTTCGGCTTCGTACGATTGAGACCACAGGCCTCGAATGCGCACCAGGCAAAACTTTCCGCTGGAAGGGTGAGTATGTCGGTGACATGAATGATGCAAAGACCCTTGACCTTCAGCTCAATGTGTTCCAGAACTTCAGCCCCAAGGTCCCCGCATCGGACACCTCAACGGAATTCGTTTTCCTGGGAAACATCGACCCCAAACTCCAGCTCCATGTCCGCCGTCAGCTTCCAAAGGCGCAGTTCGTGGCCTGCGATTCCATGAACTATTGGATTGAAGGTAGCCTTGACGACCTGAAAGAGATTCTGCGAGTGGTGCATGCGCTGGTGATTAACGAAGGAGAAGCCCGGATGCTTTCCGGCTGCCAGAACCTTCGAAAGGCCGCGACAGAAATCCAAAAGATGGGCCCAAAGATTCTCGTGATTAAACGTGGTGAGCACGGAGTCGCATTGTTTAACAACGGTTCCGTGTTTTCCGCGCCTGCTTTTATGCTTGAGGAATTCAAAGATCCGACGGGTGCAGGAGACACGTTCGCGGGCGGATTTATGGGGCACATTGCTCGAACCGGTGACATTTCTGAAACAAACCTTCGGCGCGCCGTTGTGTACGGCTCCGTCATGGCAAGTTTCGCGGTTGAAGAATTTGGCCTTAAGCGCCTCCTGGGACTTACGTCTCAGGAAATTGAAGGACGCTTGCGCGAGTTTGCGCAACTGACCCGATTTGATGTCTGACCGGCCTGACGCCGATTCCACACAGCTTCAGCCGAATCCCGTACTTTCTGCCGGACTTTCGGTTGCCATCTGGGCTGCCATTCTGGGGGTGGCCTTTGGCAGCCTTCATTTTTTCTATACCCGCGGTTTGACTTGCCTCTATGGTGACACGCTCGCCCACATGGAGGGCGCCCGTCGGGTTTTTGACTCATTAACGCCAGGGTTTGCGGAGCTTGGGAACGTCTGGCTGCCGATGTTCCATCTGCTGGCGGCACCACTTGCGATCAACGACCACCTGTGGCGGACAGGCCTGGCCGGCAGCCTGATTTCAACTGTGGCCTTCTCGGTGAGTGCGTGGTTTCTTTTCCGGCTGGCGCTGGAAATGAACGGGAACCTTGCATCAGCTTTTGTCACGCTGGCGGCATTCCTGCTTTGCCCCAGCATGTTTTACCTTTCGGGCACCCCCATGACGGAGCCCCTCGCAATCATGTGGGCCGTGCTCGCAGTATATGGTTTGTTCCATTACCAGATAAGCGGCCGCACGCTCTGCCTGGTCGGGGCGGCGGTTGCGGCGTTCTTCGACACGCTCAGCCGCTACTCCGGCTGGTATGTCCTGCCGTTTGCAGCATTATTCGTTTTCCTGGTGCGAAAAGATTCGTGGAAGAAGCGCCTTCGTCACGCTCTGCTTTTCTCAGCAATAGCCGGTGCAGGCCCGGTGCTGTGGATTATTCATGAAACCCTGAAATATGGCAATCCACTCGAGTTTTATAACGGGCCCGACTCTGCGCAGGCCATCTACGCCTACCAGGTGGCCACTACGGCCTTTCGTTATCCAACTGACGGCAGCATTGTGCTTTCAGCGCGGTATTACGTCGAAGATCTGAAACTGATTTTAGGTCCCGGGCTGCTTGTCCTTGCGGTTCTTGGCTTGATGATGTGGGCAATCGAGCGACGTTTTTGCAAAAGGCGCGCTGCAACGTTTCTCTTGCTGGTCCTGTTTCCGTTCTATATTCAGGCAATGGCGGGTGCTGCGGTTGCGTTGTACGTACCCACATATTTTCCGCATACTTATTACAACCTCCGCTATGGAATAGAAATGCTGCCAGGCATTGCCTTGCTCGCCTCCTTTGTCGTTTCTCCTTCGCTATCAAAAAAACTGAGGATCGGGATACTTATGGCGAGCCTGGGCATTCTGGCCGTGCAAAATGTCTGGATGTTGGCTGGCGGCGCGCGAAAATTGCCGGTGGTTGAAGAGGGGATTCTCAATAATCCGTGCAACACTAAACCCAGCCAGGCTCTCACAGATTTCCTCAGAACCCATTATGATGGCAAGAGGATACTGATGGAGTCCGGCCAGTGGCCTTGCGTCGCGCCCACGCTCGACATTCACTACCGGAATATCCTCAGCGGAGATAATCTGAAATACTGGCGACAGATTCCCAGCGGCGCGCAGAATTTCGTGGAGTGGGTCGTCATTAAGGAAGGCGATGCGGTGGACATCCTGATGCGCGCATATCCGAACGCATTCAAGGGCTTTTCGCCGGTTTATCACAGAGATTTCCCCCAGCAGCAAAGCATTACGATTTTTCGGCGCACAACCGGATAGCCGCGCCGGTGCGCAGTTTATCTGGCAGAAGATTAATATGAATTGACAGGCAGAATTTAAACAATGGCCAAGACTTCGAAGTTAAGCTTTACAAAATTTCACGGATTGGGTAACGACTTTATTGTCACGAACACTTGCAATTTGGGCGGTAACCTCAGCGCGCTTGCGCGATCGATCTGTGAGAGGCACACGGGCATAGGTGCGGATGGGCTACTGATAGTTTTGAAGCCCCGAAGCACAACCAATCACGCCCGCGTCCGCTTCTTTAATGCAGATGGCAGCGAAGCCGAAATGTCCGGAAATGGCATCCGCTGCGCCGGCGCATTCCTGATGCGCGAAAACCTCAGGCGAAAGAACCTTCGGGTAGAAACAGCATCAGGGGTAAGAATATTAGAACCATTATCTGCGCCTGCTCAAGCGAAACAACGAAAGTGGAACTTCCGCGTGAACATGGGGAGGCCCACTCTCGATCCCGAAAAGATCCCGTTCGCAGCCGGTAAAATTCCAGGCCCGGTAGTGGGTTATCCGATCCGCACCGCGCACGGCGTCTTTGCGGCAACGATTACTTCGATGGGGAACCCTCATTGTTCGGTCTTTGTCGCTGACTTCTCGCGCATACCATGGGAGGCGGTCGGGAAAGAGATCGAGAGCAGCCCATTGTTTCCGAACAGGACCAATGTCGAATTTGTGCATGTCGTTTCAAAAAAGGAGATCAAAGTCCGGTACTGGGAGCGGGGTGTGGGGAGAACCATGTCCTCAGGCACGGGGTCGTGTGGCGCAGTTGTCGCCTGCATCCTGAATGGTTTCACTGGTCGGGCGGTCAAAGTCCGTACGCTTGCGGGCACGCTTGACGTCTCCTGGCCCGAAAACAGGGAAGTATTGCTTGCCGGCCCTGCGGAATTGATCTCGGACGGGACCTATTTCCCGCCACTTTAACTGAAGAATCCGGAAGGGGCGCGCTTCCTCGGGGCGAGGGTCATTTCTCGGCCTCGCCCGTCATGGGAACAAAACGGACGGGCAGCAGGTTTTCCCTCCGGAACCCCTTGGGAGTCCGCCGAACACGAGTGAGAGTCTGAAAAGTCTTCCCGACAGGAAGAACCAGCCGGCCACCCTCCTCCAGTTGATCAAGGAGCGGCTTAGGAATGTGGTCTGGCGACGCTGTCACTATGATCCCATCGAACGGAGCGGCCTCGGGCCAGCCCCGATAGCCATCGCCGGCGCGGACCTTGACATTGGTGTAACCGAGCCGGTGCAGACGTTCCGCCGCCTCCGTGGCCAGAGGTTCGATTATTTCAATCGAATAAACTTCCCGCGCAAGCACAGAGAGCACGG
>JAJYJL010000496.1 GCA_021789565.1 Acidobacteriota bacterium | reverse complement strand
TCATCTTCACCCTGCTCTGTTCCTGGATCGGCGCCGGAAGCCTTTTTGCCGGCGCTGAGTTCGCCTACAAGCAAGGCCTGGCATCGCTTTGGCTGCCAGCGGGAGGATGGGCTGGCCTGCTGGTGATTTACTTCATCGCCGGCCGCGCGCGCTCCTTTGCGCAGTACACCATTCCCGATCTTCTGGAAGTTCGTTACAGCCCCATGGCGCGGGTGCTGGGAACCATCTGCATCATCGTTTCCTATACGGCCATTGTCAGCTATCAGTTTCGCGGCGGCGGGCGCATCCTGGAACTTGCTTTTGGCATGAGCGAAACGGCAGGCACCATCATCCTGGCCGGGTTTGTGATTCTGTTCACGGCCCTGGCGGGAATGTCATCGGTGGCTTACACCGATCTTGTGATCGGCCTGCTGGTCACGGTGGGCTGCCTGTTTGCGCTGCCCGCCATGATTATCCACGCCGGCGGCTGGCATACGGTTACCGCGGCGCTGCCCGCAAGCCACCTGACGGCGCTCGGCACCATGACCTGGGACCAGGCGCTGGGATATTTTTTGCCCACCTTCACCCTGATGCTGGGCAACCAGGCGATGTACCAGAAATTCTTTTCTGCCCGCAGCGAGCGCGATGCGCGCCTTTCCGTGGTGGGATGGGTCATCGGCACCGTGGTGCTTGAGACGGTAATTATCCTGCTGGCCATTGTGGGCGGCGTCATGTTCCACTCGCGCGTCGAGTCCGGCCGGCTGCCCGCCTGGGGACTGATCCCTTACACGGCGCGCTACGGCGTGCTGCCGCTGATCGGGGCCGTCTTCCTGGCGGCCATCTTTGCCAAGGTCATCTCCACCGGCAACAACTATCTTTTTTCCCCGGCCACCAGCGTGGTCCACGACATTTTCCAGCGCTTCTTGATGAAGAAATCCAGCGACCGTAGTTTGGTGCTGATGTCGCGCATCGTGGTGGTGGTGCTGGGACTACTGGCGCTGGCCCAGAGCTTTCAGCCCTCCATCCTGCGCACGGCCGTTTATGCCTACGATGTTTACGGCGCCGGCATCACGCCGGTGGTGGTGGCGGCATTTTTCTGGAAGCGCACGACCACGGCGGGAGGGTTGAGTTCCATCGCGGCAGGAACAGTGGTGGCGGTGCTGTGGAAAGTGTTGGACCTCGATCCCATTGTGCCCATGATTTTTCCGGCGCTCGCCGCTTCGCTGGTCAGTTTGATAGGCGTCAGCCTGCTGACCGCGCCGCCGCGCCCCGAACAGTGGCAGCCGTTCTTCCGCAAGGCCGCGGAAGGCCAGTGAAGTCCGGCACACGTCATTCTGAGCGCAGCGAAGGATCTGCTTTTGATGTTTTGCCGGGCATCTTGCAGCATGCTATTCCCTGTACCCTCGGTGTGAAAGCTTTTGAGCGACGGGGTCCGCGGAATCCACGGATTGCTTGCGGGACCGTCGCGCGTTTTTGCGCCTTAGCGCCTTTGCGCGAGATGCTCTTGATGTGTAGTTCAGGTTTTTCTCTGTGTTCTCCGTGTCAGGAAAAGATTGAACACAGGTGTGAAGGATGAGGTGTGAAGGATGAAATCAAATTACGAATTATGAATTAAGATTACCGGGCGCAAGCCGAACGTACGACGGGTTCTGTAATTCGTAATTAGTCATTCGTAATTTAGACCCGATTCCTGGACCAAAGGAGAATCCACCATGGACCTCGACGCCATTCAATCCGAACTTCGCAAGGCCAATCTCGACGGCTGGCTTTTTTACGACCATCATCATCGCGATCCCATCGCCTACCGCGTGCTGAAGATTGCTCCCGCAATGTGCACGCGCCGCTGGTATTGCCTCGTTCCGGCCTCGGGCGGACCCATCCGGCTGGTCCATCGCATCGAGAGCGGCAATCTCGACGGCGTTCCCGGCGCCCTGCGTCTTTACTCTTCCTGGACCGAGCAGCGCGATCATCTCCGACAAATGCTCGAAGGCAAGCGCCGCATCGCCATGCAGTATTCGCCGCTGAATGACATTCCTTATGTCGGCCTGGTGGATGCCGGAACCATTGAGCTGGTGCGCAGTTTCGGCGTTGAGGTCGTCACGTCGGCCGACCTCGTGCAGTTGTTTGAGGCCTGCTGGTCCGATGCCGCGCTGGCCTCGCATCTGGAGGCAGGGAAGACCGTCCACGCCGCCATCAACGGGGCTTTTGCGGCCATCCGCGCAGCCGTCCGCGCCGGGAAAACTCTGACTGAATACGATGTGCAGCAGGAGATGATGCGCATCTTTGCGGCCAACGGCGTTGAGACGGACGAACCTCCCATTGTGGCCGCGAACGCCAACGCTGCCAATCCGCACTACGATCCCACAAAGGATTCGGCGCTGCCCATCCGCGAAGGCGACTTTGTTCTGCTCGACGTATGGGCCAAACAGTCCAAGCCCGGCGCCGTTTATTTTGACGTCACCTGGACAGGGTTTGTGGGCGAGACCGTTCCCGGCCGCTACACGAAAATTTTCAACATTGTTCGCGACGCACGCGACGCTGCCGTCAATCTGGTGAAGGCCGCCATGCAGCAGGGAAGCCCGCTTTACGGCTACCAGGTGGATGATGCCGCGCGCCAAGCCATCGAGCGCGCCGGCTACGGCGACAAGTTTGTGCACCGCACCGGCCACTCCATTGGCGAAGACGTCCACGGCAACGGCGCCAACATGGACAACCTGGAGACGCACGACTCGCGCCAGGTGGTGCCGCGCACCTGTTTCTCCATCGAGCCGGGAATCTATCTCGACGATTTCGGCGTCCGCAGCGAAGTGAACGTCTACGTCGAGGAACACGATGCCCGCGTCACCGGCGAAGTGCAACGGGCGGTGGTCCCCATCCTGTCTGAACCAGACTAGAAGCTGTTTCAAAACCTGTCCCATGGGCTTCAGAGCACGACTGTTTCGAGGAGAAAGGGCACGACTTCAGTCGTGCCGAGAAGGGACGCACAAAGCCGCGGGCTTTAGCCCCTGGCGCGCTTTGCCGGCCCTCAGCGGCTTAAGCCGACGCTTGACTGCGGCGCGTTACGGTCCCGCAAGGCGG
This sequence comes from Acidobacteriota bacterium, assembly GCA_021789565.1. Next base: position 3,393 of record JAJYJL010000496.1, on the reverse strand, counting down.
GATAATCTCGTGCTTTCTCTTTAAGGCAATTCCTCCAATGCCCGATGCGAAAGGGGCGAGCGAAGTTGAGTGGGGCGAAGAGAATTATGAATTATGAATTATGAAGGATGAAAAAGGCAGAGGCTGGCCGTGGTCAAGCACTTGTCTCTTGCTTTTGCAAGATGCCAGGATCGCGGCGATGAATTGCATGGAGTGAGAAAGAGCAAGCGCCTCTCGCTTCGCGAGAACGCAGACCCTACAAGGCAAGCGCCAGCCGCGAACATCACTTCAGCCTGTGAGAGTCATCACTGACAAGCCTCCGTAAATGAACTAATCACACAGATTCCTGGCGGGGGTGGACCGTAAACCTCGTCCGACTTCCGCCGGGCTTGATAGGGGAGCGGCCCAAATGATGAGGAAAACGAAACCGAAGACGCCAGATCCGTCGCGCAAGGATGTAGACAAGCGCAACTCTGGGTCGGGCGGGTTGCAGGAACAGAGCCCAAAGCAGAATGGGCCCGGCAACGGTCAGCGCCAGAATGAGGACCCATTTCGCGGTTTGATGGCTGACCTGCCCGTCGGCCTGTATCGGCGGACACCGGGAGAAAACGGACGGTTCGTCGCAGCCAATCAAACTCTGGCGAAGATGTTTGGCTACGAAACCGTCGAAGAGTTCGTGAAGCTCGACGCAGCGGACGTCTATCCGGACCTTGATGACCTCCGCGACTTCTCCCGGCGCGTTCTTGCCGAGGGACAGGTGGCAGGTGTGGAATTGCGGTTGAAAAAGCGCGACGGAACGCCCATCTGGGGAAGTTTCACAGCCAAGGTCGTGCGCAATGCGCGAGGCGACGCCGAATACGTAGACGGCATCATGGGGGACATTACGCACCGCAAGAAAGCGGAAGATGCCCTGCGGGAGTCGGAGAGACGACTGACCTCGCTGATTGATCTGATGCCAGATGCCGCGTTCGTGATTGACGGCAACGGCGCCGTTGTCGCCTGGAACCGCGCGACCGAGGTCCTGACAGGCGTGAAAGCGGAAGAGATGCTTGGCAAAGGTAACTACGAGTACGCGATTCCTTTCTATGGGGAAAGACGGCCCATTCTTATCGACATGGTCAGGATGCCGGGTGAAGATATGGAGCGGGATTACCAAGGTCTCCAGCGCTTCGGCCAGATACTGATTGGCGAGGCGCTCTTGCACGTGCGTGGGCGAGAGACTTATTTGCAGGGTCGGGCGCGCGCCATGACAGGCGCGCAGGGTGAATATATCGGCGCAATCGAAATACTTCATGACCTGACAGATCTCAAGCGTGTTGAGCAGGCGCTTCGGGACAGCGAGCAAAGATTGCGGCGCATCCTGGAGAGCACCGGTGAAGGGTTCTGGATGATCGATAACAATTCCGTCACAACCGCTGTGAACGATGCCATGTGCACCACCCTGGGCAGGCCGCGCGAAGAAATCCTCGGGAAGAGCATCTTCGATTTTGTCAATGAAGAGAACGCGGCCATCTTCCGTGAAGAGTTGAAACGGCGCGCACAGGGCCTAGGCGGAGCTTACGAAATTTGTCTGAGGGGACCGGACGAATCGCTCGTCCCATGCATCTTCCACAGCAATCCTTTATTTGACGAAGGCGACCGGAAGACCGGCGCCTTCGCCATGGTCACCAACATCACTGAGCGCAAACAGGCTGAAGAAGATCTTCGAGAGGCCAAAGAAGCTGCGGAGGCGGCAAGCCGCGCCAAGAGCACTTTCCTGGCCAACATGTCACATGAAATACGAACGCCCATGAATGCGATTCTGGGCTTCACGCAACTCCTGCAGCGGGACCCTTCGCTTACCGCGGAACAGCGTGAGTCGCTGAACACGATTGGGCGGAGCGGCGAGCATCTTCTTGCCCTGATCAACGACATTCTCGAAATGTCCAAGATCGAGGCCGGAAGGTCAACGGTGAACCCGGTTGCTTTCAACCTCCACGATCTAATTGATGATTTGGCGATGATGTTCAAGATCCGCACGAAGGAGAAGAACCTGCTGTTCACGGTGGAAAGGGGAGACGACCTGCCACGTTTTATTCTCGCGGATCTAGGCAAGCTGAGGCAGGTCTTGATCAATCTTCTTGGCAACGCCGTGAAATTCACTCAGCAAGGAGGATTTGCCCTGCGCGTGGACTCAAAGAAGAAAGAGGAGGGGGGACTACGGCTCATCACGGAAGTTGAAGACACTGGCGTCGGAATCGCGCCGGAAGATCTCGGCAAGGTGTTTGAATACTTTGAGCAGGCCGGGGCTGGAGTTACTCCCGAGAGTGGAACCGGTCTCGGACTGGCGATCAGTCGGGAATATGCTCGCCTCATGGGTGGCGATATCTCGGTCACGAGCGAAGTCGGAAAGGGCGCTCTGTTTCGCCTAGTGATAGACGCGCAGGAAGTGGCCAGCGAGCAGATAAAGCCCTCGCAGCCTTCCCGCCGCTTGCTTGGATTGCGCCCCGGTCAGCCTGCCTTTCGGATATTGCTGGCGGACGACAAGGAAGAGAACCGCCATTTTCTCCGCGCCTTGCTGCAAGCCGCCGGGTTCACGGCCCGGGAGGCTGTGAATGGCCTTGAAGCTGTCAAGTTGTTTGAGGAGTGGCAACCGCACTTGATCCTGATGGATTTGCGCATGCCGGTAATGGACGGCTATGAGGCCATTCGCCTGATCAAGGCCACAGAGAGAGGACGGGGCACGCCGATCATCGCTGTCTCTGCCAGCGTGTTCTACGAAAACCGTGAACAAGCCCGGCAGACCGGCGCCGATGATTTCATTGGCAAACCCTACAAGCAGGATGATCTCTTTCAAAAGCTCGCCGATTGGCTTCACGCCGAGTATGACTACGCCGAGCAGGTGGAGATGAATGCTGCCAAGCTCCGCGAAGCAGCGCCTATTTCTCTGACAAGCGAATCCCTTTCGAAGTTGCCATCTGAAATTCTGGAACAGATGGGGAAGGCCGCAGACGGTGGCTACCAGGACCGTCTGCTGGCACTGATCGATCAGGTGGCAGCCCAGGATCCTCACCTTGCTGCCGGGCTGCGAAGTCTGGTGGAAACATTCCAGTACGAAAGGTTCATCGATCTGATGAAAGGAGGGAATTGATTTCTATGCGCTCAACCTCCGCCGACAACCCAGCCAACGTGCTCCTCGTTGATGACACCCCTGCCAATCTCCAGGTACTCGGTGGAATGCTTAGAGAGCAGGGATGCATTGTCCGCCCGGTTCCCAGCGGGAAATTGGCGCTTCGCTTTGCCGAAGCCGACCCGCCGGACATCATTCTTCTCGACATCATGATGCCGGAGATGGATGGGTATGAGGTCTGCCGCCGCCTCAAACAGATGGAACGCCTCAAGAATATCCCCATCATTTTCATCAGCGCCCTGCAT
>JAJYJL010000495.1 GCA_021789565.1 Acidobacteriota bacterium | reverse complement strand
ATCCATCCCAAGGCCAAGACCGGCGCCCACCATCATGGGCCGGTCGAAAGCGTCATCTACGTGGTCAGCGGACGAGCGCGCATGCGCTGGGGCGAGCGGCTCGAATTCGCGGCCGAGGCCGGCCCCGGCGATTTCATTTACGTCCCGCCCTACGTTCCGCACCAGGAAATGAATGCGCGGCCCGATGTGCCCGTCGAAGCCGTGGTCATCCGCAGCGGCCAGGAACCCGCCGATGCCTCGACCGATCCTTTCCACTCGGGAGAGTAGCCTTCTTATCCCCATACATATGGCAAGGACCGAAGCCTACCCGGCGGCCGCAGGATATGGTAGATTAGCGCGCGTGGGCAAATACGAAGAACTCCGCGAGCGGATTCTGCAAGGAAAGTCGGACGCCAACATCAACTTCCCGGACCTCTGCCGGTTGCTTCTATGGCTGGGATTTGAGGAGCGCATTCGCGGCAGCCACCACATTTTCAGGAAGCAAGGCGTCAGAGAGTTGGTCAACTTGCAGGAGGAAGGAAATAAGTCTAAAGTTTATCAAGTGCGGCAGGTGCGTCAGGTCATCCTCCGCTATGGGCTGGACAAAAGAAAGGCCTAACCATGCACAAGTATGAAATCATTATTTACTGGAGCAATGAGGACGAGGTTTTCATTGCCGAAGTCCCGGAACTACCGGGATGCATGGCACACGGCCATTCACAGGAGGCCGCCCTATCTAGCGCCAACGAAGCCATCCAGTTGTGGATTGATACCGCGACAGAATTTGGCAGTCCCGTTCCCGAACCCAAAGGGGAACGCCTCATGCTGGCGTAATCACGAGCAAGAAGATCAGTTGGCACGACATGAGTCCTCAATGTGTGCGACCTTACCGGGAGCCCATCGTGGTCAACCTCGATATCCCCAGCCCCGAACCCGGTACGTCCGACGCGCAGACCGACGGCTTCCATTCGACAGAGTAGATTTTCCCTTCTTCGCACACATCGCTAGAGCTTCGGTGTATGCGCCGCCTGCCTGATGACTTGCGCCCTTTCGCGATTGAGAGTTTCTGAGTTTCGCAGACATCGCAAACAGTGCCACTCTGAAAAAGGGCGGTGCGACTTTCGCCCCAGCCATAAGCAAAGTTGCGCGGGCGTAAGTTCTCAGGTCGCTTTGCGGCACTGCCGGTTATATAATCTTAGAGACTAAAGTCTCAGAAGGGGGCCCGCAATGTACGTCAAGACTAACACCCTACCTATCCCGGCCGGTGCTCTGATAAAAGCCAGGAGCTCCGGGATATGGCCGGATCACATGGGGATTGCCGGTCCAATCGTGATGGGGAACCAGTTGGTTTACCACAGCACATCGGCAGGCGTGGTATTGTCTTCGATCGAAGAGTTCGCTCGTGGAAGAGTCATCGAGATGGTGCAGGCTCCCTTTAATCTCTCACACCAAGCCGCCATTTTGGAGCGTGCCCGCACCCAGCTCGGTCGCCCCTACAGTCTCCTTTTTGGCAACTGTGAACATAGCGCAACCTGGGCGTTTTCGGGAGACGCAAAAAGCCCGCAGCTTGGGCGGTATGTGTGCGGGGTCGTTCTTGGGGCCGTGCTCTCTTCGTACTTGGCAAGGCGTAGATGACACAGGCGCGCAGGCCCGTAAGGAGGAGGTGAGAGGAGGCTACTCGTTTGGCAAAACCCAACGCGTGGTTCTGCCGCTGAGACCTCTCTTTTCGACGACCTTCAGCTCGCGATCCGGATGGTCATCATCTGCAACGAGCCGGGTCATACGTCGATTGAACCTTTCAGCTCCCAGACGGTGAAATCGGTGGTGCAAATCGCGATACTTGACCCCGCCTTTGCGGGCAACGTAGTCCACAATGTCCTTCATCTCTTTCACTGACCGCCTTCCGTCATCATCGGACATCGCGGCGCGGCGCCGGATGGACGTACCGGCGGAGGGATCGCCTGTGGGGTGCTCCGGCAATGTAATACGCGGGAAAATATCAAGAAGCTTCACGGCAGGATTGATGTCCACGAAGCTGAAGAAATCATCAGAAGCGAGTAGTTCAAAAATCTTCTTGGAGAGAAGGCCCTTCGTTCCGCCGTCCTTCGCATCTGCGTGCAGCAAAAGCAAACTGAGCAATGAACTAACCGAGATAAAGCGAATCACGGCCGGTAAACGCTTCCAGCGTATCTGACCTTCGAGACCGCTGCTGTCTTGCCTGCCGACGACGATAAGGATAGACGAGTCATTGTATCTCGCCCCTCTGGAGCCAATAAGTTCATCTCTGTATGCGCAGAGTTTCTTAAGATCGATGGGGTATGTATCACTCGTCTTCGTTTCCACTACCAGGCAATGGCCTGATGGGGCTGTCCATAGGCCGTCGAACCCGGTTCTGCGCCTACCCCGGTAGCGTCCGTGGCTTACGGCAAAGCCTAGGCGCTTTCCAATCTCGTTTACTAAATCTTGAAGAGCAAAGCCGCTCTCTTGGAATCCCTCTTCCACCGCATCGCGAGCCCAGCAGACAAGGGAGTGCTCTGGAACTTCTGACAGCAGATCCCGAAACTCAGCAGAAGCCTCATTACCGTCGCCAAGGCTCCCGGAACCCGCTAAAGCAACAATCTGGCGCAGGTGCATCCTTGCTATCTCGTCTTGCGAAGACTTCCAGAGGTTCGACAGAGGCATTGGGCCAAAACCAACTGTGTTCCTAAGTTCTTCAGAGGGATTATACATGATCAATGCGCCACTCGCCCAAACTGCGGAACACTTGCGCCGCCCGCCACCGCACGCATCGCGACAACCGAACCGCAGGCGTTGCCCGCGGGAAATCGCACAGAAGAGGGCGGCTGAACTAATTTGCTGCCCCTAAGCGTGGCGCTACAAAGCCGCCAGAACTAGCTTTCCAGCGCCTTGCGGCAGTAGGCGTAGCACTTTTTCATTTCGACGATGGTATCCATTCCCGGCTTGCCGTATTCGTACTCGATGTTGGCGGGAATCTTCCAGTGATTGTCGCGCAGCAGGCGGAGGACGGCCCCAATGGGCGTATCGCCTTCGCCGAAAGGCACGGCCGGACCGTGGTTTCTCTTGCGGTCTTTGATGTGGAGCGTCAGTATCTTCCGGTGATCTTCGCGGAGGAAGCTGACGGGACCCTGGTTGGCGGCAGTGAAGTGCCCGATATCGAGGTTGATGCCGAGGTAAGATGAAGCTCCTTTGAGCGCGCGGCGGAAGGTGGCGGCGGTGGAGAACTCATCGGGGTCGGCAGTGTCATCGTGGTTGTGGAAACCCACCTTGATTTTGTATTTCTGCGCCAGCAGGTCCACCTTGTGCGCGATGCTGACGTTGGAAGAAGCCGTGATGTACTTGACGCCCAGCGCCCGGGCCGTCTGGAAGCCTCGCTCCATTTCGGCGTGGGTGAAATCCTTGCGGAAGCTGTAATTGTAGGCATAGAGTTCGATCCCCGCTTTGTCGAATTTCTGCCGCACTTCACGGAAGCGGCTTAGCGGAACCGTCAGGCGCCACTTGCGCAGCTCCTCGCGATGGAGATGGGCGGGCTCGACGTGGCCCTGGTAAAGCTCGCATTCACCCAGACCCACCGTTTGATAGGCCTTGATTGCGGCATCAAGAGGGCGGTCGCGGAAAGAGTAGCTCTGTGCACCAATCTCCACTCCGCGCACAACGGAGTTGATCCTTGGTGCGGCAAAGATTGATTCCCTTGCCAGCAACACTCCAGCCGCACCTGCCGCCAGGATCTTTCCGGCTTCACGCCGGGATATCGGCGCCATAAGTCCTCCTCAACTTTCAGTTCTGGAAAAGCGGAAACAGTATAGAAGCGAGTTTGCACACGCGCAACAGGGTATTCCTAGTCCGGTAAGACTGCCAGAACAGCGATGTGACACTGAAGAAGAGCAAAAATTCCTCACGACCATGTAGGTATGACATGGGAAGACAAGGCGACTAGAAGTGCTCGTCGGGCCAGCGACCCGATGATTTGTTGGAGCTAAAGGAGTTCGAAGCGTGGCAATCCTTCGGCATGCAAAATGCGTTAAGAGGGAGTTATCCAAATAATAGGAAGGAGACTCACTCGTGAAGAGAATGATAGCGCTACTATTCGCTGCGATGATGACAGGTGCCATGACAATGCCTGTCTTTGCGGCAAGCCAGCCGATGGGCAACTCTGGGGCTGCCACGGCACAAACGGCCCAAAAGAAGAAAAAGAAGAAGAAGAAAAAGCAGCCCCCCAAACCGCCTTCGGCGCATGTAACTCACTTGCGTGCCCGATAAGTAACTGCAGAAAGCCGGTTTTTTGTCGGCTCATCCTGCCAGCATCGGGGCGAGCCCCCAAAGCTAATGCAGCGGGGGCTCCCCGATTATTTATTCGGCGGTGCCTGATCAGCGACGGAAGTCCGCGCCAACGGATCCGAATCAGGAGCGCCGCGGTGTCCCGGGAGATGCCCCTTTGTGTGTGGGCGCGGAATCCTTATTTCTCTCGGGGAAATTACTACTGGTGCGAAGGCAGCAGCTTCCAGATGGCGGGGTCCTCGTCTCCCAGGACCCATGAGCAGAAGCCCTGAATGCCGCGCTGCTTTACCAGGTCGTAGCGCGCTTCAAACGCCCGGGCGTTTGTAAAGAAGACCCACTCGCGCATGTCCGCACGATAAAAATAGAACCACGAAGCGCGGTCTACCGGGTCCCATTGAACCTTCCCGTTGTAAGCCTGGGCAAGTTGCATCGCATCCGGTTCACTGATGTAGTTGGCGGTGACGTTGCCCTTGTTGTTTTTCGGCATCCCCGCATACCAATGGTAGCCGTAAAGCGGGATGCCCAGCGAAAGCTTGTCTTTCGGCACTGACTTGAGCGCGAAATTCAGATTCTGCAATACCCACGGATAACCGGCCACGGGCCCCGGCGGCGTGTACATGGTGTGCTGGTCGTAGGTCATCAGGCAAATCAGGTCAACCGATTGGGCCAGCGCCTTCAGATTGTATACGCCCCGCCAGTCGCGATAAATCCAGTAGCCGAATGGCGTCTGGCCAGGATATCCCGGCGCGTTGGGCACCGTCGCGATGGACAACTTGAATCCATCGCCGTGGAGGGCTGCCGCTGCTTCCGCCACAAGGCTGGTGAGCGCATCACTGTCATTCCAGGTTAAATTTTCAAAGTCAATCTGGAAGCCTGAGTAGCCGTTGCGCTTGCAGATCTTCGGCAGCGCCTCAGAAAAGGCCTTGCGAGCGGCGTCATTGTGCAGGAAGGCGTTGAATTCCTTGGTGTGGAAACCCATGCCGCCCACGATGGGCATTACCGGGACGTGATGTTCTTTGGCGGTCTTGAGGACCATCGGGTTGGGACCGCCCCATACCATGCCGTTCTTGTCCACCGAATACCAGGTGGGTACGATGATGTCAATTTTGTCGACGTGCTCCATGAAGGAGCGTACGGAGTTAGGACTGCGGGTCATATAAAAAAGCGATTTGGGCTGTGCCTGGGCCGCAACGGCGCCCAGCGCCAGCAGAATGAATATTCGAACAACCTTTACCATCTGCTTCTGTTTCTCCTTTCGAATATTGGATAGAGCCCGACCGTAACGCGTGGAGCTCTGCCTGCTTGCGAGAAAAGTATATCCCGCTGCGCCGCCGCGAGCGCACTTTCTTTGGGGACGGTGGATCGTGGGAGGTGTTCACGACCCGTCCTCAATGGACCGGCCCGCAGACATTGCAAGGACCGCAACATCTTCGCATCCTCGGCCAGGAAGGCCAAGGAGAGCCACTTCAGAAGACGGGACCAACACTATATTGACAACATCGGGGAAAGGTGCCATCGTCCTCTCAGGTACCGGTTAGGGGCTCAGTCAACAACGGACGGGATATATGGCGGCCGCGGCAACGCCTTTTCGAGACGTCGGTTTTCCCTGGCAAAATATGTGATGTTTGCGGATTCAGGTCTGATGATGATCTTTGGTGAATTGTGATTGATGTCCGGGAAGAGATCGCAAACGCCGAAGTTGGACCCTATCACCGGCTGATCGCCGTGCTTGTCGGCATGGCAGTTTTCTTCGACGGGTATGACACTTTCAGCCCTGCCTACGTTATTCACTATGTGATGAAGCCCTGGAATCTGGTCCCCAGCCAGGCCGGACTGCTGGTTTCAAGTGGGCTCGTCGGATTCATGATCGGTTCGCTCGCGCAGGGTGAGTTCTCCGACAGGTTTGGGCGGAGGGCGACGCTGCTTGGTGCGCTGTGGATCGCAACGGTTTTTAGCCTCGCGACGGCGGTCTTCGCGCATTCTTTCTGGACGTTTTGCGGCCTTCGCCTGCTGACCGGCACCGGCCTCGGCGCGCTTCTGCCCATCGGCGTCACCTACCTGACGGAGTTTGCGCCGCACCGCACGCTCCACACCTTTACCACCTGGGGCTGGGCGCTTGGTTGGGCTATGGGGAGTGTTGTGGTGTCCCTGGTTGGCGTGTTCCTGACTCCGTCTTT
>JAJYJL010000494.1 GCA_021789565.1 Acidobacteriota bacterium | reverse complement strand
CAAATTCTTCTTCGGTCATCCGACCTGTGAAAATCACCGTGTCCATTGGAAAGCTGCCGGGCCGCAAGTGTGTATTGAAAAAGTGGATCGTAAAAATGAACCACACGGCAAGCAGCGCCTCGTCGCCGTGCAGAAGCAGCGCAACATTAAACCACGAGCCAGGGATAATACGGGCCATAGCAGGGGCGAACCACATGCTGTATCCAGATAACCCGATGACGGCCATCCCCCAGAAAACGGCCCAGTAATCAAATTTCTCCCAGTACGCAAAGCGGTCGAATTTCGGGTTTGGCCCCAGGCCAAAGAACCAGAGAAAATGCGCCATCATATCCGTAATATCTTTCGGTTGGGGCACCAGAGACTCAGGCCCCCAAAGCATTCCAGGCTGCCCTTTTAAAAAAGTCAGGCGCAAGACGTTCACAACGTGGAAAAGAAAAGCGGCCGTCAGCAACACTCCAAATGCTTTGTGGAAGAATAAGATTGCGCCAAACCCTCCCACCGCGTGCGCAAAGGCGGAGGCCCAGCCGGCATAGCTGAATCTCAAGGTCAGTCCTGTGAGTGCCAGTCCCAGAAACGAGGAGAACAGAATTCCATGCAGCAATCGCTTGCCCGGTGAAAACCGGTAATAGTAGCGGGACTCCTGCTCTTGATTCACCATTTCACCTCTGCCGCGCTATTCGGACGCAGCCTTCTCACCCTTTCCTTCACTCTTGCGCCGTTCAATCATGGAACGAATGAACCACATAATGGTGTGCAGGCCAAAAAAGCCAAACACCGCCAGCATCAGGAGATTCATAAAGCGGGCCGTGTAGTAGAGTCCCGGATAGTGCCTGCGATCGCGAGGGTTGGCATGCGGGTCATAGCTGACGAAGCTCTTTGTTACGGGTCCATGACAATGGCCGCAGGTCTTGGTAAGGTTCGCAGGCGCGATGGACGATCTCGGGTCAGACGCAGGAAGGATTTCATGGGCTTCGTGGCAGCTCCAGCACCGGGCCGTAACCACAAAACCGAGCGTCGTCACCTGGCCATGGAACGTGTCTTCGTAAGTTTTCGCGCGCTCCTGGTGGCAGCTTCCGCACTTGGCGGTTGTCTTCAGTTGCCATTCCGCCGTGCGGACGCTTTCAATGGAATGCGCCGTATGGCAACTGGTGCAGACGGGTGCGTCGGACACGCCCGCATTGAGGGCCTTGCCGTGGGCCCCCTGGAAATATTGCTCCTCTATCCCTGCATGGCAGGTTCCGCACGTCTTGGGAATATTGGTCCGGAACACCTGGCTCTGAGGATCGTTCGGCGCCAGGATTTTGTGAGACCCGTGGCAGCTTGTGCATGTAGCAGCTACCAGCAACCCGTCGCGTGTGAGAGCAAATCCGTGAATGGAATCGATGTACAGCGAGTAGACGTTAGGGAGTCCATACTTCTTTGCCACTTCGGGATTTCCGTGACAGGTTCCGCAAGTGCGCGGCAGGTTCAGTGCGTAGACTGGAGAACGAGAGTCTTTCACGGGGGCGATCATGTGCGGATTCCCGTGACAATTCAGACAGGCGGGCGACGCAGGGTTATTCATCACCGTTTTGTGCACACTGGCCGCGACACCTGAACCCTCATCGGCGTGGCAGGCGGAGCAGGCCACTTTCTGGACAGGCAACTTGTGAGGGAACTCTGTAACGTCGGAATGGCAAGCCTGGCAGCCCAGCGCTCCGTGAACGGAGGACGCGAATTGCTTTTGATCAATATGGATGTCGTGGCCGTTCGAATCCGTAAAACCGGATTGACCGTGGCAAGCCAGACAATCCAGACCGCCGGGTGCACCCAAACCCTTTGCCCAGCCTGCCAGGGAGAGCACCAGAACCGCTATCGTCACTACCGCGTACCGTTGCCAGGCGTTCATAATTCACACTCGCCGTGCCAGGTTCTGCTCGCTGCCGTTTCAAACGGTTACGGTTTGCGCCCGTCCCGGGAGGGATTGCCGCAATCGTCTATCGCTCTGACTGGTTCAACGTGGCCCCAGAGGAGCACTATCACCCGATGTAGCTTCGTTCCGCGGGTTCCGTTCCCACACCGACCCTTGAGCCGCGGTCCAAACGGTTCTTTCAGTAGCGAAGAATACTCAACATAGCCAGCAGACGCCGTGACCTTCGCCACATTCGCAAGTGACGCTAATCACAACCCGAAACCTTCCGGGGAGAATCGTTTTCGGCCTTGGACCCATCCGCTTTACGGGAGCGGGCCTGTGATGAGCATCACGAAAGGGTGTGATCATATTTACAGCGCGCGGGTTTTCGAGGCCCTAGATTATTAGCGGGAGATAGCGCTGGACCGGGTTGATCCGAGCCCCTTTAGAACGCCAGGGGAATTCCACCGACGGAAGGTGGGAAACCGTGAGCAGGCCCTGCCAATTCGCGCATGTTTCTCAACACGCGGCAGTTCTTGGGGCGCCTGCGGAAGAAACGAGAGGTTCGATGGGCCAAAAGCTGACTGGGTTCGTCGGATTCGTTGTACTGCTGGTTGCTGCCGGGACGCTCCTGATTCCGTCAGGGGCCCAAAGCGCAGCCTTGCGTGGCGAGGCGTTATCTAATGATGTTTGCCTCGCCTGCCACGGCGACCCCTCTGCGTCAATTAAACTGGGGAACGGCAAAACACTATCCCTTTATGTCAACCACAAGGCGCTCTCCGGGTCGGTCCACGCGGGGCTGGCATGTACCGACTGCCATAGCGACATTACCACGATCCCGCACCCTACCAGGACCTTCCCTGACGAGCATGCCGTCTCTCTGGCCTCTTATCAGGTTTGCAAGCAGTGCCATTTTGCCGAATACAGCCGCCTGCTTGATGACGTTCACTACGCGGCGCTGGCCAAGGGCAATCAAAGTGCTCCGACCTGCGTTGATTGCCATGGGTCTCACGCAATCGCCCCGCCCGCACAGCCGCGCTCGCGCATTTCGCAGGCCTGCGCCCACTGCCACAAGGCGATTGCGGCCGAGTACGTCAAGAGCGTCCACGGGAAGGCCCTGATCGAGCAGGGAAACAATGACGTTCCGGTGTGTACTGATTGCCATCATGCTCACGACACTGCCAACCCACTCTCACCGTCGTGGCACCTGCAAATCCCGCAACTGTGCGCCGGTTGCCATGCCAACAAGCAGTTGATGGCAAAATACGGGATCTCCACTGAGGTCCTCACCACATATCTGAACGACTTCCACGGCATGACAGCTTCACTCGAGCGCACAGGGAAGGCCCGTCCCCGGGAGTTTACGGCAACCTGCACCGACTGCCACGGCGTGCATGACATCCGGAAGGTGAACGGCGCGGGACTGGTGGCGATCAAGGAAAACCTGCTGACAACCTGCCGCAGATGCCACACTGACGCCAGCGCCAATTTCCCTTCGGCATGGCTTGGGCACTATGAGCCCAGCCTTCGGCATTCACCGCTGGTTTACGTAGTGAACCTGTTTTATACCATCCTTATTCCGTTCGTGATTGGCGGCCTGGTATTGCAGATCCTGCTCCATCTCTGGCGGGCGGTGGTGAATCGATGACGGAATATTTCACGCGGTTTTCGTTGCGGCAGCGGATCGAGCACGCTTGTGTCGGTTTGCTGTTTATTGTACTGGCTGTGACCGGCCTGACCCAGGAGTTCTTCCCCATGCACTGGGCCGAGTGGATGATCCTTACAACGGGAGGCATCGACCGCGTGCGGTGGGTCCATCGAGGGGCGGGAATTGCATTCACCGTGCTTGTGGTCTGGCACCTGGGAACCGGCCTTTGGCAGGTGGCCACCGGCAGGGCCCGGCCTTCGATCGTCCCCACGCGAAAAGACTTCCAGGACGCCATCATGATGCTGCGATATTACCTGCGGCTCTCCGAAGATCAGCCCCGCTTTGGCCGCTTCGACTACCGGCAGAAATGGGAGTATTGGGGCATGCTGATCGGCTCGATCGTCATGATCGTGACCGGATTTATGCTTTACTTTCCTGTTCTGACAACGCGATTACTTCCCGGCGAGGTAATCCCGGCAGCCATGATGGCGCACGGGAAAGAAGGATTGCTGGCCTTCCTGGTTGTCATCACCTGGCATCTCTTCAATGCCCATTTGTCTCCTGAGGCTTTTCCATTCGATCCCAGCATCTTCACGGGAAAGATCGTCCGAGAGCGGATGGAGAAAGAACATCCGCTTGAGTATGAGGAGACACTCGCCAAAAATGAAGAGAAGCCGGGCGCGTCCCCATCGGCGTGAAGGAACCAGCCCGCATAGCCAGGAGCCGCAATGATGGCCGCGGTCAATTCCAATTCGAGTGTGCGGCGCGGACTTCGCGTCCGGATCGTGCTGCTGACGATGGGAGGAACACTCAGCGCGATAGCCATTCTCGGCTGGCTAAGCTGGTCAACTGTCCAGGCGATGGGAAAGCAGGTGCTGGAGGAACGGAAGCAACTGGCAATCAGCGTTGCCGCTAACGTTGATTCCGCATTGAATTCCGACCTTGAGCTGCTCGAGAGGATCTCGCCTGCATCGGGCGCGCCAGGCCTGCTGGTGCAGCAATCGGCTCTCCGCGAGGCTTATGTCCGTTCCCGTTTTCTGGCGCGTGACTTTCTGCTTGATCCCACAGGCAAAGTAGTTCAGGCGGAACCGTCCTCGAATGGCGAAATCGGGCTGTCGCCGGGGCTTTCCGCATTCCGGCTGGCGCTCGAAAAGGGTTTGCCGCAGATTTCCGCACTTTCGCGCACAAGCGGCGGCGCTCGCCGGCTCTTCCTTCTTGTCCCACTGCGGAACCCGCAAAGCCGGGTGGTCGGAATCATAGGCGGCGAGATTGACCCCGAGAGTCCGGCCTTCCGCGGGCTGCTGAATTTTGTGCCGCTCGTGGGCCGCGAAACTGTAGACCTGGTGGACCAGCACGGCATTGTCATCGCCAGCACGGCTCAAAGGCGGTTGTTCACGGAAAGCGATCACAGGGACTTTCTGGCAACGCTGATCGAGGAGCGAACTCCGGCAGCAGGCACCTGCCACGGATGCCATCAGAGCGGGCCGGTGGAACAACGGGTGGACGAAGTGATGGCCTTTGCTCCGCTTCCATCGCGTGGGTCATGGGGAATCAACATCCGGCAACCCAAGACCCAGGCATTCTCCACTGTGGCGGCGCTGCGCGGAAAGATTCTGATCTGGGGCTCTGCCCTGGCGCTCCTCGCGCTGGCATTCGCCCTGGGCGCAGCGTCGAGCATCACCGCGCCGCTCTCAAGACTGGTCGCGACAGCAGAACAGATTGCGGCGGGCGAACTGGAAACTCCGGTGCCCGATCTGGGCAGCGACGAAGTGGGGCACCTGAGCAAGGCGCTAGAGAGGATGCGGGCGGCGCTGCAGCAGTCACTCGACGACGTGGCAAAAGGTCGCGACCTTCTGGAACTGCGTATCCAGGAACGCACTGCGGAAATCGAAAAGCTTTACGAGGAACTCAAGCAGCGCGATCAACTCAGGACAATGCTTTTGCAAAAACTGATCCGGGCGCAGGAAGAGGAGCGCCGGCGGATCGCGCGTGAGCTGCATGACGAAACCAGCCAGGTGATCGGCGCGCTGGCCCTCGAACTTGATACGGCTATCTCAACACTGCCAGAAGGCGTCTCGCGCGGCCGCCTGCTGGAAGCACGAGCGATCGCCCTCCGGACACTCGACGGAATTCACCGATTGAGCTTCGACCTGCGGCCTTCCGTCCTGGATGACCTTGGCCTGTTTCGTGCGATCGCCTGGTATGCAGAGCGCGACCTGAAGCGTCGGGGGATTGCCGTGCGCTGCGAAAGCGACGAAGAGGATGTGCGTCTTGCTCCGGAAATTGAAACGGCGCTCTTTCGCGCCGTGCAAGAAGCGATCACCAACATCGTCAAACATTCGCAGGCTGAGACGGTCCTTATCCAGTGCGCCGCCACGCCTGAGACTGTTACTATTGAGATAGAAGACGACGGCCAGGGCTTCGATCCGGCAAGCATTTTCGACACGGCTGCCACTGGTCGCGGGCTTGGCCTGGCCGGTATACGGGAGAGAATGGAAATTCTTGGCGGAAACGCGCTGATCGATTCTGCGCCGGGCCGGGGCACGCGCCTCGTGCTGACCGTGCCACGCGGAGAAACTCATGGGTAAGATTCGCGTTCTCATCGCCGACGATCATGCTCTGGTGCGCGACGGGATCAAGGCCCTCCTGAACCTGACCCCGGACATCGAGGTCATCGGCGAGGCCACCGACGGCCGGCAGGCTATCGACCAGTGCAAGGAACTCAAACCCGACGTCGTCCTGATGGACATCGCAATGCCAGGTCTCGGCGGGCTCGAGGCAACGCTTGAACTCAAGAGAGAAGCGCCGAAAACACGTGTGCTCGTTCTGACCCAGTACGACGATCCGGAATATGTCCGGCGCTTTCTGAAGATTGGAGTTGCAGGGTATGTTCTGAAGAAGATGCTCGGCGCTGA
>JAJYJL010000002.1 GCA_021789565.1 Acidobacteriota bacterium | reverse complement strand
TCGCTTCCAGCACGTAGCGGTCACCCACCGCGGTTCGCAGCAGCGCGATACCGCTTCGCGCCAGGGCGTGTTCCAACCCCAGGTTGGTCATCTGGGTGCCCACGACAGTATGGCCTTTCAGGTTTTGGCGCTGTTTGTAAAAGGGGGCCACAGCGTAGAGAACGTGATCGCCGTCGGCGATGCGGCCATCCGGGGTGGCAAAGATCGCCCGGTCGGCGTCGCCGTCAAAGGCGATGCTGAGGGGCGCTTCGGCGGCTTGAGCTTCCCTCGCCATGCCGGCGGGGAAGAGCGACCCGCAATGCAAATTGATGTTGCGGCCGTCCGGCGCGGCGTTGAGGATGCGGGCCTTGATGCCAAGCTGCTTGAGCAGCAGGGGAACCACTCGTGACGCTGACCCATTGGCGCAGTCCACAACCAGAGGCGCGCCGGGCATTTCAAGACTGCCGGGGAGCAGGCCGCAAAGATAGGAGACATATTCCTGAAGGAAGTTGGGTTCAGGAGAAAGTTCTTCCTGGGGATAAGGACCGTCTCCGGGATGTTCACGCTCAATGGCCCGTTCGATCTCCAGTTCCTGGACTTCCGAGAGCTTGAGGCCGGAATTGGAAAAAACTTTGATGCCGTTGTCGGAATAAGGATTATGAGAAGCGGAAACCATGATGCCGGCGTGGAATCCATGATGGCGCGTGAGAAAGGCTACGCCGGGAGTGGTGATGACACCGGCGTAGAAGAGCCGGGTGCCAGTCGACCTGATCCCTGCAGAGAGGGTCCCGGAAATCCAGCGGCTCGATTCCCTCGTGTCTTCTCCGAGGATGATCTGCGGCTGGCCGGCGCCGCTGGTTTTTTGCAGCAGGCCACCCAGCGCCTTCCCGAACTTGAAAACCGTTTGATGGTCCAGCGGGTAGCGGCCTGCTTCCCCCCGCATGCCATCTGTGCCGAAGAGCTTTCGTATATGCATACTGTGACATTGTAATGGCGGAGCCTCCGTGACTCAACTTTGGGCAATCCGGCCGGCTTCTTATGGGAGGATTTCCATGGGGATAGGTGGCCTACCGGCAGCCCCTGCGCACTCCACAGATTGCTGCTGTTGGCGCGTGTTTCCGGGTGGCCTCTTTGTTGACAGGGAATAAAGCTTCTAGTACGCTGCTAAGTAATAAAGGCATTTAGAATGAAGGTGGGAGTGAACCATGTCTTGGACTAAAAAGGCTATAAGCCTTGGAACCGTTTGGACCTTAACGCTGGCCGGAGGTGTCCTGATCAATGGACGTCCGGCCCTTGCCGCGCAACAGGCGCAGGCGGCACAACAGGCGGCAAAGTCCTCTGCTCCGGTGGAGGCCCCGCTTGAAGAAAAAGACCTGATCAAACTGATCAAGCACAACAGGAATCACCTTGAAAATGTGGCGAAAGAGGTCGAGACCAGGGGAACCGATTTTGAGTTTACGCCCGACATAGTGAAGAAACTGACCAAAGCGGGTGCGACCGACCAGTTGATGACCTACATGAAGCAGTTTACTCCCTCAGCCCGTGCCGCACGGAAGGCGAAAGTCGGGAGTGCGGAAGTCAGCGCCGCGGAAGGCGAGGCGTACAACAAGCTTAAGAACGCAAAAGATCCTGACACCATCATCAAGGACTCTGACAGCTTCACGGCACAATATCCCAAAAGCCCTCTCCTGACCTATGTTTACGCGCTTGAGGCAAGCGCTTATCAGCAGAAGAATGACCTTGTGAACGCCGTGATGTACGGTGAAAAGAGCCTGGATGTCGATCCCCAAAACCTGATCAGTCTGCTGATGGTCAGCTACATTCTTCCTCAGCCGCAAATGGTACAAAACATCAGCGATGCCGAGAAGGAAAAGAGGCTTGCCAAGGCGATGGGATACGCGAATAAGGCCCTGGCGGAAATTGACCAGCTTCCGAAGCAGCCAAATGAATCTGACTCGGCCTACAAGAAACGGAAGGACCAGCTCGTATCGGAAGTTTATGCTTCCCTGGGCATGGTTCACCTGGAGCGCTCTCAGATGGCGCTGGTGGGATTGGATCAGGGTGAACTGGCGAAGGCCGAGGAGAACTTTAAGTCCGCCATTGCAAAAGTGGATTCCCCAAATCCTTCTGATTACTACCGTCTGGGAGAAGTCTACCGAGGGGAAGACAAATTTGACGATGCGATCGCAGCCTTTTCCAAGGCTGGACAGCTTGCTCCGGGAACCGTTGTCGAGCAGCTTGCGAATCAGCAGGTTCAGGAATTGAAGAAAGCCAAGAGCTCGCAGCCCAAGGCCGCCGGAAAACCATAAAACGAGTTGGTGGGCCGTCTGGCCGGAAATGACAATCTGGCGTTCTTTCCCGGTCCCAGCCGGGCGTCAGGATTTGCTGGAGTGCATCACTCAGGCATGGCGCGATCTTCCTTCAACAGGCTGGAAAAGCGTATCGGTTACAAGTTCCGAAACCAGGACCTGCTGATCGAAGCGCTGACCCACTCCTCTTACGCCCAGGAAGTTTCCAGCCCCACGCGTGACAACGAATTGATGGAGCTTCTGGGCGATGCCGTGCTGAACTTTGCGGTCACGTTGAGATTGCTGGACGCATTTCCAGATTACGATGAAGGGAAGCTTTCACTTGCGCGTTCCAGTCTGGTCGCTGCCAGTCACCTGAGCGGGGTAGCGGCCGAGCTTGGCCTGGGTGAGTATCTGCGCCTGGGCCAATCTGAGGAAAAGAGTGAAGGCAGAAAGAAGCCCGGGATACTGGCAGACGCTCTGGAAGCTTTGCTGGCCGCCGTTTACCGTGATGGAGGGTTCGAAGCGGCGAGGGATCTGGTTGAAAAGGTGATTCTGGCCTCTGCCCTCACGGACGGGGTTGACGACCTGTTTGCGGCAAACTACAAAGGAGTGCTCCAGGAGCACCTCCAGGCAGAGGGGCAGTGCCCGGCCCACTACCGTGTGGTTGCAGAGGAAGGGCTGGAACACCAGAAGACTTTCACGGTGGAAGTGATGGCAGGTGGCGGTGTGGTGGCCCGGGGCAGCGGAAGCAGCAAGAAGGCTGCACAACAGCAGGCCGCTAAAGAAGCACTGGGAATCCTTGCGGCGAAAGTGGAGACAGATGGCTGAACGCTACCAGAAATCATCCTTCCGCGACACCTTCGAATCGCTCATTGTGACGGTGATCCTTGCGATTTTTGGGACGACCTTTGTGGTCCAGGCGTTCAAGATACCGACCGGCTCTATGGAAAACACACTTTTAATCGGCGACCATCTTCTGGTGAACAAGTTTGCGTTTGCTTACCCGCGCGGTCTGCTGGCCCGGCTTCTTCCTTACAGGCGCATCCACCGTGATGACATCGTGGTTTTCACGGCTCCCAGCGATGTGGATGATGGACAGGCACCCGGCGAGCATTACGTGAAGAGAGTGATCGGTGTTCCCGGCGACCGCATCCGTGTCTTCCACCGGCAGGTGTTTGTCAATGGGAAAGCTGTGTCGGAACCCTTCGTACGGCAGAGCCATCTGAATGAGTTGCGCCCTCTGGATGATTTCCCCCCTCTCACTTGGGATGAGATGCAAGGGGCAACGGCCACCTGGAGGGCGGAATTTCAAAACTATGTGAAGGACGGCCAGTTGGTGGTGCCTCCGAATAACTATTTTGTTATGGGTGATAACCGCGAAGAGAGCTACGACAGCCGCTTCTGGGGCTTTGTCCCCCGCAAGCTGATTTCCGGCCGGCCGCTGATCATCTATTGGTCGTATGAGACTCCGCCGGGGCAGTACGAGCAGAACTCATTGGGTGACCGGCTCAGGCAGTTGGGCAACGTTTTTATCCATTTCTTCACCCGGACGCGCTGGAACAGAACGTTCAAGCTTGTGCACTGATGAGTCAAACCAGTCGCAGATATCTGAGAAATGCGGCGGTCGTGCTGGCGCTGCTCATCGCAGCAGCCTGGGTGGCGCCGTACTTCCTGAATGCTGGCCGCTACCGTCCTCTCCTGAGGGCCGGCCTCGAACGTTCTCTGCGCCGGAAAGTGTCCCTTGGCCATGTCGCCCTTCACTTCTTTCCTCACCTGGGGTTCACCGTAGACAACGTTGTGGTCGATGAAGATCCTGCCTTTGGGCTGGAGCCGTTCGTCCGTGTTGGCCACATCGATTGCGACCTTCAATGGCGAAGCCTCTGGAGCCCGCGCCTGTATTTTGGAACACTCAGGCTTTCCGACCCCAGCATCAACCTTGTCCGGGACCCCGCGGGCAGGTGGAACATTGAAAGCCTTCTGTTGCAGAGCGCGATTAAAGCCCGATCGCCCGGCCCCGGATCACCGGTACCGGCGCCTGCCAATATGTCCGTAGAGATTGAGGGTGCGCGGCTTAACTTTAAAATCGGCGAGAATAAGAAACCCTTTGCGATTGTTGATACGCATGCCCACCTGGATTTCGAGTACGAATCAAACCGGGTTGACTTCCGCATGGCGGGCGAACCGGTCCGTACGGACCTTGAATTCCCCACTCCGGGTGTGGTTGAGCTGGATGGAAGCTGGTCCCCTGCAAGAGCTGCCGGGCACACTCTGGATGCGACCCTTCGAATGCAGGGGGCGTTACTTTATGACTGGATTCCGCTTCTGACGGGACAGAATCCCGAAGTTTACGGCGTGATGAACAGCACCATCCATCTGAGCGGTACTCTTCGGCAGATCGAGTATTCAGGAGAAGCGCAGTTGAGGCAGTTGCATCGCTGGGAGCAGTTGCCCTCGTCGAATGACCTGCCTTGCGACCTGCGCTTCCGCGGCCAGTTCGATCGTGACAAAGAGAATTTAACGATTCAAGGCATGGACCTGGCTTTTGCGAATTCGCAGGTCCACCTTGAAGGTTCGATTGCCGAGGTTACATCCGGGCCGGATCTTGACCTGGTGGTGGCCTTTGAGCGTTCCCGACTGGAGGACCTGCAGCGACTCACCGAGCGAGTCCTGGGAAGCCGGGTTGCGTGGAACGTTAACGGGCGCCTCGACGGGATGATTTCCGTCCAGGGCCCCTGGCGAGGGAAACGGTATGGCGGTTTCCTCAATGCACATGGGGTCCGGCTGGATACTCCTTCAGGGGCATTTCCGGTTTCTGACGTGGCCATTCGCGTCACCCGGGCGGGGGCCCGGTTGGCTCCTGTCAGGGTAGGGCTGGCGCCCGGTGTCGCTGTTGTGGCGGAAGGGAACCTCCGGCATATTTCACGCCCAAAGAGCAGGAGGCATACAACGAACGACCCAGTGTACGAATTGACTTTTTCCTCGCAAGCCGTAAACCTGGCAAAGCTGGTGCATTTCGGGCGTGCTTTGGGAATCCTGAGGAATAGTCCCCTGGAAGCCTCAGGCATCGGGTCGTTCACGCTCCACATTGCCGGCAGGGCCTGGCCGTGGAGCAAGCCAGTCGTTACTGCCCAGGCGAGTATCCGCAGCGCACGGCTGGTGATTCCAGGACTGAGCCAGCCCCTGAATCTCCCGCGGGCGCGCATTCAGGTTTATGGAAAACAAGTCATCGTCAACCCGATCGTGGCGGTGATGGGCACCAGCGTTTTCTCCGGATGGGTGATGCACCGGCGTGACTCCCATTCTCCCTGGGATTTCAACCTGAAGGCGGACAAGCTGAGCATTGAACAGGCCGGGCAGTGGTTTGAAGGCATCGGTGACCAAAATACCAGGTCATTTTTTGACTGGATTGCGGGTATACGATCTTTGATCAGCGGCCACAGACCTTCGTTTTATCTTGCCGCCAGTCTGGATGCGCGCGGCCAATTTTCCACCCCACTTCTGACTTATCGGAGACTTTTACTGTATGACTTTCAGGCCCATATCAATATCCATGACCGGAAGGTCCGTCTGGCGAAGGTTCAATTCGCGGCAGGAGGAGGTCGCGGGGAGGCCAATGTTCTGGTGGACCTGGCGAAGGACCCGGCGCGACTTTCCGGGCAAACCGATATCAGCGGCGCCGGCATTCGGGCTCTCGGGCCATATCTTCCGGCGGCGCTGGCGGGAGTTCAAGGGTATTACTCCGCGGAGGGCTCGTTCGAGGCCAATGGTTTGACCCACTCCGCACTCGTTCGGACGCTGCGCGGTGGGATGACGGTGCGGCTGGAGGGCGTCAGCCTGGGTGAATTCAATCCTGTGCGGACTATCGCCCGCCATTTCGGGATGGACCTGTTTGAGGAGGGATCCAGGCCGTTGTTTATACCCGGGGCAACCGCGCATCTCAGGATTCGTGACCACCGGGTGGAACTTGAAGATTTTCCTGTGGAGGTTGCGGGCGCTAAATTCCAGTTGAAAGGCCGTTACTCTTTTGACGGATCGGCCAGGTTGCAGGTGCAGGCCGATTTGCGCGGCATTCACCAGTCCTGGACGCCTCTTCATCCGGGCGCCATCGGTCCGGTTTCCCGAATGGCGGACCTTGATTTTGCAGGTACTCTTCGAAATCTTGAAGCGGTGCCCTCACCCCAGATTTCACAGACTCAACCCTGAGGAGTGGTCCAGTTGGCAAAGCCGTTATCAAGAGTCCATCTCACGGCCCCGAGCGGCTTGTTGTCCGCCGTGCTTCTCGCACTTGCGGCCGGCGGTGTTTTGCTGGGCATCCGGGGCGTAGCAATGGAAGCTTCAGCATCCCGGCTGCACCAGCGGTCCGGACTTTCTCCTGCGGCAGCCAGCACGTTTCAGTCCAAGCTGATGCAGCTTTCAGCAACCGGACCGGGGAAGGGTGGCGCTCTCCGCCCAATCGTCTTCACGGATGACGAAGTCAATTCGTTTATCAAGTACGATCGTCCCGCGTTTCTGCCGCCCAGCGTCAGGGACTTGGAAATCCACTTCAAACCCGACGGCATCCATGGGGCGGCCAACGTCAATTTTGATGAACTCAAGCCCTCGCAGCAATCTGCGAATCCGCTGACCGCCCGGCTGCTTGCGTCCATCTTCCAGGGCACTCAGCACCTGACGGCATTGGGTGTGCTTGAGAGCAAAGACGGCACAGGGACGCTTTCCATCAAAGACGTGCATATTGGCAGTACGGTGCTGTCCGATTGGCTGGTTAACTTCCTGATCCAGACCTATGTTGAGTCTGAATACAAAATTGACCTCAGCAAGCCTTTCCTGCTGCCCAACCATGTGACACATGTTGAGTTTGCCCCGGGCAAAGCAATCCTGGTCCGCGGCGCGAAGCAAAAGAAATAGAACGGTCCCTTTCGGCGTCGTCGGCGGTCAGTCGCGAAGTCCGATTATTCTTAAGGAATCGATACTCGTCTGGTTTCATGCCATTTGATTTCTGTGTCACATTTCGTTTAGAAATGGATTCGTGATTTCGGAACACCTCAAGTCCTGATTCGGAACCATGCAACATCCCGTCCACCGGAACGGTTGAGCGTATGGACCACTCAAGCCAGGCCCTGCTGGAACTTTTCCTGATGTTTGCGGGAGGGAAACTTCTGGCGGAAATTTTCGAGTGGCTACGGCAGCCTGGAGTTTTGGGCGAGCTGCTGGCCGGCGTGTTGCTGGGGCCTTCATTGCTGAATCTGGTGCATACCAATGACCTGACATTGGGAATCGCGGAAGTTGGGGCCGTATTTCTCCTTTTTACGGTAGGTCTGGAAACGAAGCCGCGGGACCTTCTGGAAGTGGGCTGGACGGCTGTCGCAGTTGGGGTATTGGGCGTGGTCCTGCCTTTCATCCTTGGCCTCTGGTACATGAAGTTCGCCAACCATTCAACGGTCGAGTCGATCTTCGTGGGCGCCGCAATGGTGGCGACCAGCGTGGGCATCACGGCCAGAGTTCTGGCGGACCTGGGCGCGCTTTCCACGCGGGCGGCCCGCGTGATCCTGGCCGCAGCCGTTCTGGATGACATTCTGGGCTTACTGGTTCTGGCCGTGGTCAGCAGCCTCTCCACCGGCCAGGTTCATTATCTTCAACTCGTCACCGTGGCCGCTGAGGCCGTGGTGTTTGCGCTGCTGATGATTTTCTTTGCGTCGCGGGTGATTGGCCGGTTTCAGCCCCATGTGGAAAAGCTGCGTGCCCAGAACTCCGCCTTCATCCTGTCGATCATCCTATGCCTGGGCCTTTCGCTGGCGTCCGTCTACATCGGGATGGCGGCCATTGTGGGGGCCTTCCTTTCCGGGCTGGCCCTGGCCGATCACAGCGAGCGGTGGAAATTGCACGAGAACGCTCATCCGCTCAGTGAGTTTCTCGCTCCGTTCTTTTTTGTCATTCTCGGTGTGCAGGTCAATGTCCGAAGTTTTGCAAATCCCAGGCTGATTGGCCTGGCCTCCATCATATGCGCACTGGCCATAGTGGGAAAACTGGTGGGCTGCGGCCTGGGCTGTTTGCATCTGGGTTTCAAGGATGCGCTTCGGGTTGCCATCGGTATGATTCCGCGCGGGGAAGTCGGCCTGATCGTTGCCGGAGTGGGACTGACGCTGCACACCATTTCCGACGCGGTCTATTCCATCGTTCTGCTGATGAGCATTGTGACCACCCTGGTTGCACCGCCATTCCTTCACATGGTGATGCCCCTTCCGAGGGTGGAGGAGCAGTTGCCCCCAGAAGTTATGCCCCCGGAAGATGGTCATTCGATTGAAACCTCTTCGGAAAAATAGGTCCGGTTGCACGGCGGAGCGGGTTACTCTCGGTGGGCGGTTCTGGCCGTGACGTCGTTACACAAGTCGCACCTGCTGCTGTTCTCACCCCTTGGGTGTTTTCGGTTGCTAGCCGTATGTGCTTGTCCTATACTCACTCTTCAAATTATTCGGGGGCTAAACTATGAATAAATCGAGAGTTGGAAGGCGTGATTTTATCAGGGCGGCGGGTGCGTCAGCCGCAGCGCTGGGAACTGCCGGGAGCCTCGGGGCGCGCGAGGAAAACCAAAAACATCCTGACGTTCCTCTCGCCCCCGCAAGCAAATTTCCGAAACTTGCAATCATTACCAATTACTCTCCTCCGAAGCTGGCTTTCGCGACCCAGACAGGATACGAGGGTGTGGTGGTAAAAACTGGCAAGGATTTTAACCCTTACCTGAGTGACACCCAGATTGACCGGATCCTGGCAACTTCACGCGATACGGGCTGCCGCATTATCAGCGTAGAAGGCTTTTTCGATCTCAAAGGAAAAGGCATCAACCACATTGCGCCTGATCCGGCAGAGCGGCGGTCGATGAACGAGGAGTTTATCCATTACCTGGAGTTTGCCCATCGCCTGGGTTGCAAGTTTGTAGGCGCTTTCAGCGGAGGAATTCCCGGTGCCGATTTTGACCGGCAGGCGAAAGAGCTCGCAGAGGTGTTCCACGAAAAGTTTCTGCCCGTCTGCCAGAAATATGACGTTTCAATGGGCTGGGAAAACTACCCTACTGCAATCAATTTCGCCACCGTTCCGGCGGCGTGGGAGAAAGTTTTTGAGCTGATTCCGAGCCACCACTTTGGAATGGAGTTTGATCCTTCGCACCTGGTCCGGCAGTACATTGATCCTTACCGCGCCGTTTGGAACATCCGGGACCGTCTTCTGGCCATCCATCTGAAGGACACGGAAATTACCCAGCCAGTCCTTCAACAGGTCGGCATCCTGGGCGAGGGCTGGTGGCGTTACCGAATCCCCGGCCAGGGCTTAATTGACTGGCCGCGCTTTTTTACCGTGCTTCTGCAGGTTGGATTCAATGGCGGCGCTGCGGTTGAACACGAGGACCAGTTTTGGGACGCTCCCCCGAGCGACGGGGCTGCAGAATTTCCGCAGGCTCGAAAGGACGGTTTCATTCTGGCTTATCGCTACCTCCGGCAGTTTCTCCCGGGCCGCCTCAGTTGATGAGGTCTGGAGGGACCGACCCTTCCAGCAGCACCAAACTGCCTTTCCCAGGCGGTGTTTGCGTACGCGGAAGGCGTCACCCAATAGCTTTAGGCCAGGGTCCGGAAGGTTTATGATGATTCCCAAACCGTCGCGCAGCCGCATTTCGGTATTTCTCTGCTTCCTCTTTGTCTTTGCAGTCTGTGCTTCAGCCAAGCCACGTCCTTTCACGCTGGAGCAGGTGATGAGCGCTCCGTTTCCTACTGAGCTAACCGCCGCGCCCTCGGGAGCAAAGGTGGCATGGATTTTCAACGCCCAGGGAGCGCGCAACGTGTGGGTGGCGGAGGGGGACGGAGGCCGGTTCCGCGCGCGCCAGCTTACCAACTACACCGGCGATGACGGCCAGGACGTTGGAGACCTGGCCTGGCTTCCGGACGCTTCCGCCCTTGTTTACGTTCGCGGAGGCGATCTTGAATATCCCGGGGAGGCTTATCCGAATCCCGGAAGCGTCCCACAGGGTGTCGAGCAGAACGTCTGGCTCATGCCTGTGAGCGGCGGTTCTCCGCAGCTCCTTGGCGAAGGCTACGCGCCCGCCGTGTCACCCAGGGGAACGAGCGTTGCCTTCCTTCACAAGGGGCAGGTGTGGCTGGCAAACCTCAATCCGGTGGGCAACGCCTCGCAGCTTATTCATGGCGAGGGCCGGGCGGGATCGCTGCGCTGGTCTCCGGACGGAACAAAACTGGCCTTTGTGAGCAACCGCGGTGACCACCGCCTGATCGGCGTTTACGATTTTGCTCAGAAGAACCTCCGTTACCTGGATCCCAGCGTTGATCTCGATTCGAATCCTGTCTGGTCCCCCGACGGCAAGCAGATTGCTTTCATACGTATCCCAGCCTCGGAGCACGAAAGAATCTTCGAGCCGGAGCGGACCGGCGAACCCTGGTCGATCCGTATCGCTGACGTTGATACCGGAGAGGGCAGGGAAGTGTGGAGAGCCAAGAATGGCCCGGGAAGCGTTTTTCGCGGTGTCGTTGCTTCAAACCAGTTGCTGTGGGCGGCGGGAAATCTTCTGGTGTTTCCGTGGGAGCGTGACGGATGGGTGCACCTCTACACCGTTCCCGTGGCAGGAGGCACGGCGCGCCTGCTGACTCCCGGAGATTACATCGTCGAAGACGTTACGCTCGGACCTGACCGCAGCGAGCTGATCTTCAACTCCAATGAAAACGATATTGACCGCCGCCACCTCTGGAAGGAATCCGTGACGGGTGACCGCCCAACTTCCTTGACCAGGGGCGACGGCATCGAGTGGTCGCCTGTTGTTACGAAACTGGGTCATGCGGTTATTCTGATACACTCGGACGCGAAACTTCCCGCGCGGCCCGCTGTCCTGGAATCTTCCGGCAAGATCCGTGACCTTGCCGCGGATGCGATTCCCCCGGATTTTCCCGCCCGCGAAATGGTAACGCCCCGGCCGGTGATGGTTTCCGGGGCTGACGGCCTTCGAGTCCACGGCCAGTTGTTCCTCCCCGTGAACGAGCATAACGGAAAGCGTCATCCGGCCGTGGTGTTCATCCATGGCGGGTCGCAGCGGCAGATGCTGCTGGGCTGGCATTACATGGGCTATTACAGCAATGCCTATGCTCTCGACCAGTATCTGGTCAGCCGTGGTTACATCGTGCTTTCCATCAACTACCGCAGCGGAATTGGCTATGGTTTGGATTTCCGCGAGGCGCTCAATTACGGCGCCAGTGGGGGCAGCGAGTTCAACGATGTTGAAGGGGCCGGTCTCTTTCTCCGTAACCGGAACGATGTTGACCCCAACCGGATTGGCATCTGGGGCGGTTCGCGGGGCGGCTATCTCACGGCGCTTGCGCTGGCCCGCGCTTCTGACTTGTTTGCCGCAGGTGTTGACATTTCCGGGGTGCACAATTGGAATTTTGAAATCCCTGACTGGGTTCCCTCGTACTATGCGCAGCGGCAGCCCGCGACCGAGCGGGTGGCCTTTGAATCTTCTCCTCTGGCCTACGTCAAGACCTGGCGGTCGCCTGTGTTGCTAATCCAGGGGGACGACGATCGAACTGTTCCCTTCAAGGAAATGGTCCACCTGGTGGAAGCGCTTCGAAAGCAGGGAGTCCCGTTTCAGCAGATGGTGTTCCCGGACGAAGTTCATGTTTTTCTTCTTCATTCCACCTGGCTGCGCTCCTATCATGCAGCGTCTGATTTCTTTGACCGGTACCTCGGGAATACGGGTGCCGAACATTAGAGTGGACGGCAGGTTGAGTGCTATTCCGCCGCTACCGTAGACGGCGGATACCTTGTCGCACGGACGTTGCCGCGAAGGGAGGCAGGATGAGGCGAAACATCCAGGTTGGCATTGCCATTCTGTTCATCGGACTTTCCATGGCGTGCAGCAGATCCAACAAATCCGGCGCCAGCAGGCCTCCCCGTTTCGGAGTTGTCGTCCCCGATCTGTCATCGCGGTTGGCCAAATGGCGCCGGGTGGAGATGCCCTACGACGATTCAGGCTTGACGGACAACCAGCGCCAGGTGGTGGAAAAACTGGTGGATGCCTGCCGGTACTTGGATGATATTTTCTGGCGCCAGAGCGACCCCGAAGCCCTCGATCTCTACAAGTCGCTGGAAGGCAGGAAGGACCCGGCAGACGTTGCCCTGCGGCGGTTCCTGATGATCAACGGAAGCCGGTTTGATCTTCTGGACGATAACCGGCCTTTTGTGGGAACGCGTCCCATGCCTCCTGGACACTGGCTTTATCCGCCGGATTTGACGCGGGCGGACATCGATGCATATCTCAAGTTGAACCCCGGCGCCAAAGGTGAAATATACAGCCCCTACAGCATTGTCCGGCGTGAAGACCAGGACCTGGCAGCCATCCCTTATAACGTGGCGTACAAGCCGTTCCTGGAAAAAGCGGCAGCGGACCTGCGCGAGGCCGCGGCGCTCTCCAATGACAAGGCTTTTGCAGCGTTCTTGACGGCCCGGGCCGAGGCCCTGCTGGATGACAACTATTACCCGAGCGACATCCAATGGCTGGATTTGAAGAATCCGAAAATTGATGTGATTTTTGCGCCCTATGAAACCTACCTCGACGGTCTGCTGGGTGTGAAGACGTCCTACGGCGCCGCGGTGCTGATCCGTAATGATGCCGAAAGTAAGAAGCTTGCTTTGTATGAGAAATATATCCCGATGATCCAGCGCGATTTGCCGCTTCCATCTGCTGATTTGCCCTCTCTCGCAGGCCATCGGACACCTATGGAAGTTGTGGATTCGCCGTTCCGGGCTGGAGACCTGAGGCACGGTTACCAGGCCGTGGCCGACAACCTCCCGAATGATCCCAGAATCCATCAGACCAAGGGCACCAAGAAGATCTTCTTCAAGAACTTTATGGATGCGCGGGTGAATGATGTGATCCTGCCTCTGGTCAGGCACCTGATGGAGCCCGGGCAGGCTGCGCAGGTCACCGGAGACGGTTTTATGGCCATGGTGGTGATGCACGAAATTTCTCACGGTCTGGGACCTGCGTATGCAAAAGTCGGAAACAGGCAGGTCAGTATTCCTGAAGCGATAGGCCCGATTTATTCGGCTCTGGAAGAAGCCAAGGCGGACGTTGTGGGAATGTACGGGCTGAAGTGGCTGGTTGACCACCATGCGGTTCCGAAATCAGCGCTCAACACGAGCTATGCGTCTTATGTGGGGGGCATTTTCCGGACGGTGCGCTATGGTGTGGGTGAAGCGCACGGGAAAGCTGAGATTATGGAATTCAATTACTTGAGCGAACAGAAGGCCATCACCTGGAATGCTGAGGATGCCCGTTACGACATCGATTACCAGCGCATGCCCGATGCCCTTGCAAAGCTGGCACGCGAACTTCTGCAGATAGAGGCGGCCGGCAACCGCGCCAGGGCCGAGGCCTGGTTCAATCGCTACGATAAAATGCCATCAACCCTTCAGAGTGCTCTGGCCCAATGCCAGGATGTGCCCGTCGATATCGACCCGGTTTTTTCTTTTCCCGAAAAAGTCCAGTAGCCGATCTTCCGCTGGGCAGAGAACGATTCCCGGCTATTGGGTAAACTCGATGACGATACCGTTTATCCGTTTGCCGAAGCCGGTAAAGTGCCCGAACATGGGCGAAGTGATGTTGTTGTAGATAGCAGTGGGATTTCGCCGGCTGGTTGTATTGATGGAATAGATGCCGAACCGGAAAGTATGGCCGCGATGGATGTGGAACGGTAGCGGAAAGTCTCTGTAGACCCGCCAGTTGAGGGAAAAGAAGATGGGGTATCTCTGGCCGTTGGGTTCTCCCACGTAGTTGTATAGTTCGTCGATGTTGGAGTAGGGAAACCCCGAGTGCAAGTCGACCGAGGGACTCAAAGTGATTTTCCACGGAAGTTTGAACAGTCCAAAACCCGTCAGCCGGTTGGGAACGTCGGACGGCAGGTTGGCGTAAACGTCGGGGCGGATCACCGGCACTTCGAGCGGGACAAAGATGTTATCCGTCGTATTCAAGTCGCCCAGGCTGCTGCTGCGAACATAGGACATGCTCAGGTTGGCGTTCTCACCCGCTTTGTAATCCACTGTGAATTCGTACTCGTGGTAGCGGGAACTTCCCCGGTTCGAAAGTTGCATCAATCCTGTGCCCCCCGGCTGGGCAAGCGGATTGATGACAAAGAGCCTGGTGGTGTGGCTGTAAAGTGTGCTGAATTTAGCCGTCAGCTTCTTTGAGAAGTGGTGGGAAAGCTGGACTCGCCAGGTCAAATTGCGCGGCGTGCTGCCCAGGTTCGAGCAGTTTGCCAGAACCTGGGGACTGCCGGAAAATATTTGAGCGCATTCATTGCGATAAGTTATGGAAGGCCCCAGGGGTTCCCCCGCGAGGTCAAGCGGCGTAACGATTCGCATAGGGTTGTCCGCAAAATCGGCCGCAAGCATCGGGGTGCGGTCATAGAACATACCGATGCCGCCCTGAAGGACTGTCTTCGCGCCCGGGTCCAGCGCATAGACGAAACTGAGGCGCGGGGCGAAGTTTACAGGGTACCCGGTGGTCTCGCCGAAATAGCGCAGCCCCAGCGTTGCGGCCAGCCGGTTGTTAAGAATCCAGTGGTCCTGAACAAAGCCTGATGTGGCGGTGTCATTGGCGCTCAGATTTCCCGGTCCGGTAAAGTCAATCCTTTCGGCCGCCGACCCGTCGTTCCGCAGAATCTGAATCGGGTGTGAGTGGCTGTCGCCCGTGTAGTCACGGTGGATGACGTCCGCACCCAAGAGCATCTCGTGGTCGCCTGCCCATTTTTTGGCCGGCAGGCTGAAGGTCATCTGGCCCTCTTCCTGATGCCCGTTTCTGGCCCACGCGTTGAAGTAGTTTCCACCAATACCTGTTGGCGTGAGCAACATGTCCTGCGGGCCGTGCCCGTGCGCGTAACTCTGCATTCGAGTGAACTTGAAAAGCGTATGCAGAATGCTTCCCGACTTGAATTGATAGGTGTCGCTGCCGTCGATGGAGTAACCTTTCTGGCCGGTGTCCGCCGTCGCCGGCGGGGGATCAGTGCGTTGAGGTCGGCCCACTGATAGCGCCGTGGGAACAGGTTGACAGTCAGAGATGCGTAGTGCTGCGGTGATAAGAGAAATTGAAACTGGGTGATCGAGTTGTAGCCCTGAATCTTTTGGGAGTCATTGGGCCAGGCCAGGCCGCGGACATCGGGCTTCCTCATTTCATAGAGAAAGGACTCAGCAAAATTGACCTTGTTTTTCCATAAAGGTCCGCCAAATCGAATTCGCGGAGTCGCCCTCGCAAAGCCGACCAAATGGCCCTGCTTGCCGCGCAGGCTTGGATTCAGGTCATGCATGGCCATGTGCCACTGGTTGGGTGGGGCTTTCAGGTCAATGCTGGTCATGCCGCCGACAAAGCCTCCATACTGCGCGCCGAAAGGCGCCTTGTAGACGTCCAGGGTCTGGATGGCGTCGATGGGAACGTCAATCGAATAGGTACCGGTGACCGGGTCGACGGCCTGCGCCGAGTCCAGCAGGAGCATGCTTTGGCTTTCCGGGACCCCCTTGATGAAGATCTTGCCGGTCTGGATTTGAAGGACCCCAGGAGTGACAGGCAGTTCCTGTTTGAACTCCTGCTGGACGACAGGAATGGTGAGTAGTTGCTTGGCTTGCAGCGTCTGGGTTGCTGGATTGGTGCCCTCGGTTGAAATGATTGGCGCGGTCTCGCGCACTTCAACCTTCTGCCGGATTTCCTGAAACTGTAAACGGATGTCTTGCTTGAGCGTCTGGCCGGCGGTGATGGTGACTTTCAGGATGATGGGCTTAAAGCCTTCAATGGTGGCGTCCAGGGTATAAGGGCCCGCTGGAAGGTCCGGAATCTCATATTTCCCCTTCTCGTCGGAGTATGCAACTACAGGTTGCAAACCGGGAGCGTTTGCTGTCAGCTTGATGGCTACTCCACCGACGGGGAAGGGTTGCCCCTGGGGGTTCAGAGCAGTTGTGGTGCCCTGGAGAGTGCCGGTTTCCGTCTGTGCCGCCATAAAACCAGGAGAGCAGATGGAGACGCAGATGAGTGCTACTGCCAGTATTGCCTGGCGGACGGAAGACCCCTGTTCCCGGTTGGCGCGTAGGCGAGATCTGAAGCGTGAGACAACGCCCATTGGCTTTTCAAATAGGGGTAGCATCTGGATCAGCATGTGTGGGGAAAGTTTTCTTAACAGCGGCCCTTCGCCCCTGCATTTTTCCTTTCCATCAGGATAGCTGGATAAATGCACCGAAGCCGGAATGGTTCCAGCGGATGAGAATTTCCTTGTTCATTTCTTGTGACCTCAGCCATCCGCGAGCCACATCGGACTTTTGAGGGACCGGACAATGTTCGAAGCCGTCTCACTCTGGCGCGGCACCTTTGTCAGGATGCGAATGTTCCGGACCCACTCTCAACAACGATGCCTGGTTTCATGCTGGATTGTTGCTCTGGACCTCTTTTCCTGGAACCCGCGATCCATACTCACGATGTTGGAGGGTCCCGGCAGGTATGACCGGATTACTTTCAAATTCCCGTCCCGACTTGCCGTTAGTCTGGCACCTTATGAGTAGATAAAGAAACGGATGCGCCGACCTTCAAAATTAGCGCTGAATGAGATTTGACAATCTGATTCTAAAACCTTTAAAAGTAGCTTTTGCCGAAGGAGCAGATTCTCATATGCCTTCTGACATGACCAGGCTGCGTCCTGCCCCAAGTGTCCAAATCATCATGCTACCAGCTATCTGCCGAAAGAGGCAATCGCGCGTTTTGCCTGTGCGATGATTCATTTGTTGGCGTGAATGTTCGGAATCGAGTTCATGATGATGGCGACCCGCCTGTTATAGCTGGCCATGAGGAGAGGATGTCTACCACAAAGATTGATTTGACTTTGCGTGCCGACCGATTGGAAAATACTGACATCGTCAGATCGGTTCGGATGCCCAAATTGCGTCTCGTAAAATTCATACTATATCAGGGGGCGGAGGAATCTGAATGAGCGAAAAGCTGTACATTTTTGACACAACCTTGCGCGATGGCGAACAATCGCCCGGCTGCAGCATGAATCTTGACGAGAAGCTGGAAATGGCTCGCCAGCTCGACCGCCTTGGGGTTGACATTATTGAGGCCGGGTTCCCCATTGCATCTCAGGGTGACTTTGATGCCGTGTCCGTCATTTCCGCGGAGCTGCGGCGGCCCACAATCGCCGCGCTCGCCCGCGCAAACCAGCTTGATATTGACCGTGCCTGGGCCGCTCTGAAGGACGCGGCAAAACCGCGGATCCACACATTTCTGGCTACCTCGGATATTCACCTGAAATACAAGTTGCGCAAGACCCGGGAAGAAGTTCTGAAAATGATTTCGTGGGCGGTTGGCCATGCCAGCTCACTCTGCCCCGATGTGGAGTTTTCTCCGGAGGATGCTGGCCGGACGGACCGCAGCTTTCTGATCGAATGTTGTCACGCAGCAGTGGAGGCTGGTGCGACGGTGCTGAACTTGCCCGATACCGTAGGGTATTGCCTCGAGCCTGAATACGAAGAGATGTTTGCCGATGTGAAGGCCAGAGTTCACGGGATTGAGAATGTTGTTCTGAGCACGCATGCGCATAATGATCTGGGACTCGCGGTCGCCAACACCCTTGCTGGAATCCGCGGAGGGGCCCGGCAAGTGGAATGCACGATCAACGGCATTGGCGAACGGGCGGGGAACGCCGCCCTCGAAGAAATCGTGATGGCAATTTATGTGCGCCGTGATGTTGAACCTGTCCATACCGACGTTCATACCGAAGAACTGTATTCTGCAAGCCAGATGCTGATTCGACTGACCGGAATGCAGGTGCAGAGAAACAAGGCCGTTGTCGGGCGGAACGCCTTTGCGCACGAAGCGGGAATTCACCAGGATGGCTACCTGAAGAACGCCACCACTTATGAAATCATTTCGCCGGAAACGGTGGGCATGCCGGCGAACCATATTGTTCTGGGGAAGCATTCCGGCCGTCACGCCCTGGCGAACCGCTATCGCGAACTCGGCTACGAATTGACCAAGCCGGAGATTGAGCGCGCCTACGAATCGTTCACCAGGCTGGCGGATCGTAAGAAGAACGTATACGACGAGGACCTGATCAGCATTGTGAACGAGGGCTTCGAGCACATTCCGGAACTTTACACACTGAAATTACTGGAGAGCGTATCGAACAGCGAAGGGCGTTCGACGGCGACTGTTGAGCTGGAAAAGGATGGACAGTGCGCACGTGAATCGGCGACGGATGAAGGCCCCTGTGATGCCGCTTTTCGGGCGATCGACCGCATCACCGGTATTCCAGGGACGGTGATTGAGTTCTCTGTTCATTCGGTGAGCTCAGGAGCGGACGGTACGGCAGAGGTGGTCATCCGTGCCCGCTTCCAGGGAAAGGAATTTTCGGGTAAGTCCACCAGCTACAACGTGATTGAAGCCGCGGCCCGTGCGTACCTCCAGGCTGCCAACAAGGGAGTCTATGAAATCAGCCGGAGTGTAAGGTATCCTGCAACAGGCGGCGGGTCCGTCCACGAAAACGAACTGGTGGACCGTCTATTACCCGGAGGATACTGACTTTGACTGATGGTCCTCCTGTAACTCATCGCAGTGCAAGCCTGAGAAATTCTTGAGTGGCGCGGGACGCGTTCATGGTGCGGTCTGTGGTGCCAGTGGCAAGATGTACCCCTCGCCCGGGGGAAATGATCAGTCTTCCTAATGAGTTGATAATAAATAGCTTGATATTTTTGCACGGGACCGGTTCGCTGCCTCGGGCCCCTTTCACTTCTTTAAGTTCAATTATATCTTGTCCTTTCCAGTACGATTCGTGTAAGATGCCTGTTATCAAATGCATGCCATATTCAAAATAGCTGTCTTGCCGGGCGACGGAATCGGCCCGGAGGTAACCGAAGAAGCCCTCAAGGTCTTGCGAGCGATCGAGACCATTGTGGGGCCCAAATTTCGTTTTCAGACTGGACTGATTGGCGGCTGCGCGATTGATGCCACCGCTGTGCCGCTTCCTCCCGAAACCATTTCAATCTGCAACCACGCACAAGCGGTACTTCTGGGAGCTGTGGGCGGGCCTAAATGGGATTCACGACGGCCCGACAGCCGGCCCGAGGCTGGTCTGTTGCAATTGCGCCAGAGGCTTCGTGTTTACGCAAATCTCCGGCCGGCGCGCGTGATTGATTCGCTGGTGGGTGTTTCGGTCTTGAAACCCGCTGTCGTGCGGGGCACGAACCTGGTGATTGTTCGTGAGTTGATGGGTGGAATTTATTTTGGCAATCCCCGAGGCATCTTTTCCAAGAACGGCGAGCGGATGGGTGTGAATACCGAGGTCTACGGTGAGCATGAAATTGAAAGGGTGGCCCATCGGGCCTTCCAGCTTGCACGGCTTCGCAGGCGGAAGGTGACCTCGGTTGATAAAGCGAATGTCCTTGAAAGTTCCCGGTTATGGCGCGATGTGGTCACGCGGGTTGGCCAGGCATATTCAGACGTCGAACTTAACCACCTTTATGTTGACAACTGCGCCATGCAGTTGATTGCCAAGCCCACCAGCTTTGACGTGGTCCTCACCAACAACATTTTCGGCGACATCCTCAGCGATGAGGCCGCGATGCTGACGGGCTCAATTGGATTATTGCCGTCGGCCAGTCTGGGTGAGCGGGCAGGCCTGTATGAACCTGTCCACGGGTCTGCGCCTGACATTGCAGGAAGAAAACGCGCCAACCCCATTGCAGCCATTGCTTCCGCCGCGCTCATGTTGCGCTATTCGTTCCGTATGGAGCGCCCCGCGGCTGCCATCGAAGCAGCTATCGAGAAGGTCCTGAGGAGCGGAGCGCGGACCCCGGACCTGCCGGGTCGTAAGCGTCCGGTGTCAACATCACGCATGGGGAATCTGATTGCAGCTGAAACAACAAAGCTTCTCGCGTCCTCGCGTTTCCGCCCCAAAGAAGTAAAGCCGTAAGTGGCCTGGATTTTCTGCCGCCAGTGGCGCCATGGTTCCCGCAACGATATGAAAATCATGCCATTCGGCATGCGAGGTGAATGAACGTTGCAATCTTGTTAGCTTCCGAGTTAATATGCAGGGCGATGGGGGGCGGCAGGCGGGCTTTTCCGCCACAACTAAAATGAGAGGAGCATGTTATGTGGTGGGAAAAGGAAAAAAAATCGCAGCCCGGTGTCCCGTCTGCAAAGCCGACTTTTCCCTCAACGCCAAATCCTTCTAAGGTGGAAACCTCTATGTCTGAAAGCATTCGAAGAGATACAAGTGGCAGTCCTCAGGGCCAGGTGCAGGCCACCATTGGCCGTTCAATTGTTCTGAAGGGAGAACTGTCTGCCAACGAAGACCTCGTGATCGATGGCCAATTCGAAGGGACCGTTAACCTGCAGGACCATTGTCTGACGGTAGGGTCAAACGGGAAAGTCAAGGCCGAAATTGAGGCGCGGCAGGTGGTTGTTTATGGGACTGTGAATGGGAACGTGAACGCGCGTGAAAAGATTGAAGTTCGCCGGACTGGCAATGTGACCGGTGACCTCAAGTCGGGAAGCGTCTCCATTGAAGAAGGGGCTTATTTCAAAGGTAGCATCGATATCCTCCGCGACGCAAAACCGGAAGAACGTAAGCCCGTTACTGCGGCAGCTACATCCAAGCCGGGGAATTAGAGGAACGAATGCTGTTCTCAATTTGCAACCGCGGTGTGCGGACCGCAGGGCGAGTGGGCGGGCCTGGCAACCTGTGAGCGTTCCGCCTGGCCGGCGAAGTGATGACAGCGTGTCCGGGTGTTGCATCAGGGTCTGCAGATGTTTTCAGTAAAGACGCAGGAGACTTCGCGCGAGAAGTCTACTTCAGGCCAGAGTCCCGCAGGACGCAGCCAGGCTCTCGATTGGGTCTGGAACTATCTCCAGGACGTCGCAACCCCTCACGTTCTGGACTGCGGCACCGTTTCGTCGGCTACGGTGGGTGTTCTGACAAAGCGGTACGCCAAGGTTTACGTTGCAGACATGATTGCTCCTTTGCAGCGTGACTCCCCCGTTTACTGGCGGCAGGAAGGGAATCAAAAGCTGTTTTGCCTGGACGAACTTCTCAAGCAGGTACCCCGCGTTCCTCCGGGTTCTCTCAGCTTAGTTTGCTCTTGGCACCTCCTTGACCTTGTTCCCCGGGACTATGTCCCGGATCTGGTCCAACTGTTTCTTTCGCTGCTGGGGCCAGGAGGAATCTTTTTTTGCTTCCTCCGCGAACCCAATCTTGCTTTGGGTAAAGACGGACGATGGTGGCTGGAGACTCTTACCACAATCGGGGCGGAGGGTGAAGGAGCCGGCACATTTCCTTACGCACCGTTATCCAACCGGGAGATCGAAAAGTTAACCGCCGGCTGCAGCCTCAAGACATTCCTTGCCCGATCACACAGACGGGAAGTGGTGGTACTGAAAGCCGAAGAAGAGGTCTGAATGAAGTCATTAAGATTTATCATCTGGGTGGTGGTATTGCTGGGCTGTGGTGGTGCGCCTTTATGGGGACAGGACCTGGTCACGAAGGCTTTAAGCAGCTTTCCAGCGGATACCATCCGCTTTGAATTCTCAAGTCCTGAAACGCTGCGGAAGCTTCCGAATTATGCGAGTTTGCAAGAACATTATACGGGGCCGCGTCTCAAGAAACTCGAGGCGTCGATGGCTGAACTGGGCGTGGCGGAAACTGACGTTGACCAGCTCGTATTGGGTTGGAATGCTTCCGGCCCAGATCTGAATCTTTACGGGTTTGCAGGAGGACACTTTCATTCCACCACGCTTGAGGCTCAAGCGGCCGCCCATAATCTTCCGCCACAACAAATTGGAGGGAAGACCGGTTTTTGTCTTGGCGCGGGCCTGGAAAGTCAATGCGTTGTGGTCCTGAGTTCGACGGAGGGGGTCTTCGGCACACTTGCCACGCTAAGCCAGATTATGCAGACGCTAAACGGCGGCGGGGATTCTATCGGATCCAATGCCGTTTTCGCCAAGGTCGTGAAACAGGAACAGGGTGGGGCGCCCATCTGGGGTGTTGCTACCGCTTCAGCAGTTGCGTCCTGGTTTAAGGGCTGGATGCCCCGGCAAAGCTCGGTCGAACTGGACTGGGCAAAGGTATTTGAGGGTGTGAATGCGCTTGGATATCAGGTCCAGACAGGCAGCAACGTGCAGTTAGATCTCGAAATGTATTGTAAAACAGGTGAAGACGCGGCAAGCCTGAGGCAGTTGCTGGAGGGGCTGAAACTGGCTCAACAGATTGCCTGGCAGAATCAATATCCCAACCGGGCCAACCCCTTCCAAAGCATGGATTTTTCACAGACAGGAACCCAGATAGGAATTAATCTGGTAGCTAACTACAATGACATCGGTGGCGGAGGATAAACCACGCCCTCATTATGAACAAGGTTCAACTCTGTTTTTCCCGGTCTTTTTAGACCAGGCCGGAAACGGTTACTGAACTGAGAATCCGAATGCGGCAACCCGTCATGGGCGGAACATTCACATTATTCCCACGCCTCAGAAAAAGTTCGTAGCCCACAAAAGCCGCGGCGCTTGCGGGAGCGGCCACGGTCAGCGCGGTCGAGCTCGCAATGGCCAGCTTGGCGATGGTCAGTCCTCCGACGCCTACCCCCCCAGTTAGCAAACTTCTCCACGATCCCCGCCTGTGGCCTCGCAGATGTCCTTCTGAGTCCAGGGTGCCTCTCAGGTTCCTGTTGTTGTCCAGATGAGTGATGATTGCCGAAACCTGAACCTGGTGGCCGTCAGGCAGCGTTACATGGTCAAATCGGAAGGCGATTTCACCATTGTGTCGCATCCAGCTTGGGCGCCGGATTGAGGTGATGTGCCCGTCAAAAAGCGTTCCCTCAGGCAGAGCCATCCGGCCGTTGACGTAGACTGGCTCTGTCATCTCAGCCGAAACAGGGTCATTGACATGGCTGACCAGGGTGTGCATTCCGGAAATGAGCCGTGCTTTCACCAACGTTTCCGCCGGTATGGTCAAAGCAACTGGAGCTGCTGGGTTCAAATCCGGACGGCTAAGCATTCCGGCCCGATGGGCCATGACGCCTTCACCTGCTGCGGAGCAGAGAGTCGTTGCCAGGAAGAGTATCCCTAAAACGGCAATGGGTTGTCTCATTAGCTTCCTCCCTATGGCTATCGAGATATTCTCGCCTCGGGCGTGCTGAACTTCACCTGATGAATTTCTACTGTGCAAGATTAGAGGTCCCTCCTTTGAATTGAGACAATCCGCAAGAAGCCTCTATTCTAAAGCATTTCAGCGCATATGCTTGTAAAAAAATGTCAAGAAATGAACGAGCGCCCTGGTGCCTCGCCGAAAGTGACCTGCTTTTGAACGCTGATTCAAGCCCCGATTGTGAGCCCATCTATTTTACCCGAGTTTTGTCACTTTGTCGGCTTGGGGACCCTTTTGGCCCTGGACAATCTCAAACTCGACGGAATCTCCTTCTTGCAGTGACTTGAATCCGTCACCTTCAATTGCTGAATAATGTACAAATACATCGGCGCCCTCATCCAGCCCGATGAAGCCGTATCCCTTACTGTTATTAAACCATTTTACTTTACCTTGAAGTCGTGCCACTTCCGTCCCTCCTTAGTCGCCGAGCATTGGTGCTCGATAGCCCCTGTGAAATGTCCAAAAAGGAAAAAGCCGGGAACCACCATGGATTCCCGGCCCTCCCTTCAAGAGGAACTATCGTCCGCTACGAACACTGCACAAACTCCCTGGCGACTAAGTATATATTTAGGAATCCCCATGTCAAGAGAATATTGACTTTTAAGTAGAGACGCTCAAACTATAGAAGTGACAATGGTTAGCCCTGCTGATGCCTCAACGCCAACGGTCCCACAGCAAACCCACCAGCGTTTTCCCATCGATGATTCTCTTCTCGCGCAGTAGCTTGCCAAGCTGATTTTTCGAAAATTCTCCCACCTCGATCCTCTCGTCATCTTCGGGGTTTGCTGCTGAAGGCTTTAAATCCCGCGCTTCCACCAAATGCATCTTTTCGGTCAAAAAGCCGGGACTGGGATAAAAGGAGATAAGACGCTTCAATATACCTGCCGTGTAACCCGTTTCTTCCTGCAGTTCCCGGCGGGCCGCACGAATAACGCTCTCACCCGGCTCCATGGATCCTGCAACCAGTTCCCACAGGCGTTTACGGGCTGGGTATCGATATTGGCGAACCAGAATGATGTTCCCGTTTGGAAGCCTGGGGATTATAACAACCGAACCATGGTGGACCACAACTTCACGGAAAGCTTCAACGCCTCCGGGTTCAACTACGCGATCAAGACTTACGCGAATGACTCGCCCTTTATAAACATTCTCACTTTTGAGGATGCGAACCTGGAATCGCATGGGGAAAACAGTTTCCTCCCTCACTCTGCGGCGGGAAAATTCCCGCGGCGTTTACTTGAATGAAAGCACCCCTGCAGAACGAGCGTTCCGGCTGGTCAGGCTGAGATGACAAATTGCTCAATAATAGATTTGGCCGTCTTGGTGTCCTTGGCAGCCTTCAGGGTGTCGCGGTCCTGCTCAAGCTCAGACTTGAGCTTAACATACTTCTCAATCTTGCCTTTGACCGCAGCGATCTGGTCCGGGGTGGCTGCGGGATTTTTCGCCGCCTTGTTCAGGCAATCGATGAGGCTGTCAATGATGCCCAAAGAAAGCGTAAGCCGCGTAATACAACTTTGCTGGTGGTAGTCCTTTGTGAAATCAGAGAGGCTTTCTTTCTTAACCGTTCCCACCAGATCGGTTATGCCTTGCACATAACTTTTAACCATTCCCTCGTCGTCATTGCAGGTTTGACCGTGGAGTGCTTGAAGGATAGGCAGCCCGAACAACAAAGGCCCTGCAAGAATGACCGTCAGGATTCGGCGTTTCATGGCCGCTCCTTTCTAAAACGGGCTTGCGTAAGGTAGAGAATGGACCTCCTTCCAGAATTCAAGAGGCCCTTTTTCCGGCACATCGTATCACAATTCAGCCCCCCGGGAAGGGAATTCCTGGCCGGGACTACAAAGCGAACCAGACCCGTTCTGTGAACGCTGGGGCGTATCAAGGCTTTCTGCAGGCTGATATACTAATTCTCGTATTGGACTCATCGGTTTGGGAGTCAACAGGAAACTGGAAGGTACACAATGAAGATATCCGCTCTCATTGTGGATGATGAGCAACCAGCAAGGGATGAACTGGCATACCTGCTGAAGCAGATTCCGGACGTCGAGATCATCGGGCAGGGAAAGAACGGCGTGGAGGCAGTGGGCCTGATTCGCGAGTTGGGCCCCAACCTCGTATTCATGGACGTTCAAATGCCCGGCCTGGATGGTTTTGGAGTCATTAAGAAGCTGCTTGACCGAAACGCCCGCCTGCCTTATTTCATTTTTGTCACAGCGTACGACCACTATGCCGTGCGAGCGTTTGAGGTGAACGCCGTCGACTATCTACTGAAGCCCATCGAGCGGAGCCGGCTCGAAAAAGCCTTGCAGCGAGTGCGTGGGATGGTGGAGGCGTCTGCAGCCGCCTTCCAGAAGCTGGATCGGTTGGTGCACATGATTGAAGAACGCCCTGCCGTGCAATCCAGCAAGCTGGTTGTCAAGAGTGGAAACCGTATGGTCCTGGTGGACTCTTCAGACATTATTTATGCCACCATTGAAGATGGCGTGATCAGGATTGTGACAAAGGACCTTGAAGGACAGTCGAATTTCCGCACCGTAGAAGAAATGCAAAACAACCTGGATCCCAACATTTTCTGGCGCGTCCATCGCTCCTACCTCGTAAACATCAACCGAATCAAAGAGGTGGTTCCGTGGTTTAAGAGTTCCTATCAGTTGAAGATGCAGGACCGCCAGGAAACAGAAATTCCGGTGAGCCGGGCCCAGACTCGAAAGCTTCGGGAACTGCTGAACCTCTGAGAACTTCCTCCGGCGGATAATCTCTTCAGGAATTCAACTGGCTGCGGCCTTTTCCATCAGGAGCGCGGGCCGGAAGCTATCCGCGTTGAAGAGCGGAAGTAGCCTTGCAGGGCCTGGACAAGGCCTGCAATTGTCGAATCCACGGCCTCAATTGAAACTTTCAAGCCATGCTTCCGGACCGTTTCGGAGGTGATGGGGCCAATCGATGCGATGGCAACTTCTTCCAGGACCGCGCGAAGATTTTCACTCTCTATCAGCTTCACAAAGTTGGTTACGGTGGACGAACTGGTGAAAGTGATCACGTCCGGCGCGGGTGTGAGCAGCCGCTCGAGTTCCCCCGGGGCAAACCCGGGCCGCACGGTTTCATAGGCTTCGACAACTTCGACACGCGCCCCCCGCTCCTCGAGCGTGCGGGGGAGGATATCCCGGGCAACCTTCG
Source organism: Acidobacteriota bacterium (assembly GCA_021789565.1). Next base: position 4,565 of record JAJYJL010000002.1, on the reverse strand, counting down.
CCCGTGGAATCAGGAAACCCTTCCCGCGAACATCAAGGTCATTAAAATGCTCCATCAGACCCTCCGCCCTGTATTCCCGGGGCATGAAATCGACGCGGATACCGGTGGCGGCCAGTTCAGCCGCCGTGCCCGGTCCGATGGCGCCGATCTGGAGTCCTTTCAGGTCGCGCACGTCGCGTCCGCACACCTGAAGGCGGCCCAGGAATTTCTTGACGCCGTTGGCTGATGTGAACACGAGATAATCAAATTCATCCAACCGGCCGATGGCCTGGTCCATGGGTTGCCAGGATTGCGGATCGAGAATCTCAATGGCCGGGACCTCGACGGCTTCTGCGCCCAGTTCTCTCAGCGCTTCCTTGAGTGCGCCGGATTGCTCGCGCGCGCGTGTTGTCACAATGCGTTTCCCGAAAAGCGGAAGGCTCTCAAACCAATTCAATTCATCATGCAGGCCAACAACGTCTCCCACCACGACGACAGCGGGCGCTTCAATGCCCTCAGCCCTGGCGGCGATATCCGCCAGGGTTCCCGTTACGGTTTGCTGCTGCGCGCGGCTTCCCCAACGAATGACGGCAACAGGGGTGTTTCCCCTCCGGCCCTCGCTGATGAGGGCCGCGCTGATTTCCGCCAGGTTGCGGACCCCCATGAAAAGCACCAGCGTGTCTGCTCCTTTGGCATGCCTTGCCCAGTCGATACTGCTGGAAGATTTGGAGGGGTCTTCGTGGCCGGTCAGAAAAGCAACACTCGATGACAATTCCCGATGGGTTAGGGGAATTCCAGCGTAAGCCGGCGCGGCAAATCCCGAAGAAATTCCCGGGACCACTTCAAATGGAATTCCCGCCCGCGCCAGAGCCTGGGCTTCTTCTCCCCCGCGTCCGAAAATAAAAGGATCTCCGCCTTTCAGTCGGACCACAACTTTTCCTTCAGCCGCCTTGCTTACAAGCAAATCATTGATCTCTTCCTGGAGAAGCGTTTTTTCGCCAGGCCGCTTGCCCACGCAAATCTTCTCGCAACCTGAGGGCGCGTAGCGCAGGAGGTCTTCATTGGCAAGAAAGTCGTAGATGACGGAGCCAGCGCGTTCAAGGGCATCTTTGCCCTTGAGCGTCAGGAGTCCGATATCGCCCGGCCCAGCGCCGACAAGATAAACTTTTCCGGTCATATCAACCATTCAGGCGCCGGAGGGTTGGCGCAAATGAGGGGATCAACAGGAAACGCTCCCGGCATCAATGATCGGGAGCGTTGAGCAGTTCGCTCGCGCCCTGGCGACAGAGGTCCTCCGCCACCTGTTTCCCCAAGTTTTCCGGATTTTCACGCTTCCCGCTGGCGCAGGCCCTGAGCAGTCGCGTGCCATCAGGGTCGGCAACCATGCCTGTCAGATTCAAATTTCCGGAGTCGAGTTTCGCATACGCCGCGATGGGAAGCTGGCACCCGCCGCCCAGCTCTTCCAGCATGGCCCTTTCCGCGCGGACAGCCTGATGAGTGCAGGGATGGTCGAGCTGCGCAACCACCTCGCCCACGGCTGTATTCTGCATTTTGATTTCAATGGCAAGCGCGCCCTGGCCCACTGCCGGGCATACTTCGGACTCACTGAACCAGCTTGTGATGTGCGACGCAAACCCCAGGCGTTTCAATCCCGCGCCGGCAAGCACCAGGGCTTCACAGTCGCCTCGTTCGAGTTTGTGCAGACGTGTGTCCACATTGCCCCGCATCGGAACAACTTTCAGATCTGGACGCAAGGCCAGCAGTTGCGACTGTCGCCGCAGGCTGCTGGTGCCGATGCGCGCTCCGGCCGGCAGGTCCTCGAACCTCAGACCGCCCTTTGAAACAAGAGCATCGTGTGGATCCTCGCGCTCAGGGACCGCCGCCACCCCCAGACCCTCAGGCAGATCGGTGGGGAGGTCTTTCATGCTATGCACGGCCACGTCCACCTGCCCGGCCAGGAGCGCCTCTTCAATTTCCTTGATAAACAGCCCCTTGGTCCCGGACGCTGCAAGGGCAGCATTCTGGAGCTTGTCACCACTGGTCTTGATGATCTTGATTGTGATTTCGTGGCCGGCGGACGCCAGACGGTCTTTGACCCAGTTTGCCTGCCACAAAGCCAGTGCGCTGCCGCGTGATCCGATCGTGATCTTCATGAGGTTGGCAATAAGTTTAAAATGTTCGCGGGGATCCCGGAACCATTCCCGATAGCTGCAAAGATATGGACGAATTCAAAATGCCCCGTTGATGCAGTGCGTCACTCGGCCACACCGAACATTTTGCGGACCATGTATACCAGCGAACTCTGTTCGGGGCGGCCAACGCCGCTCTTGAGTTCGGTGATCGGGCCGTGGAGGATTTTGTTCAGGATGCCGTGCGTCAGAGCGTCAACGGCCTCGCGCTGCTGAGGCGTCAGCTCGTTCAATCGGCCGCGATAACGCTCAAGCTCATTTTCTCGAATGGTTTCGAGTCTCTGTTCCAGGGCCACAATCGTGGGCACAATCTCCCGCGAAGCGAGGCGGCGCATGGCCTTCTGTACTTCCTGCTGAATAATTTCTTCCGCCCAGACGGCTTCGCGCTCGCGCTGTTTCTTATTGGCTTCCACCACCTGGCCGAGATCGTCAATATCGTAAAGGAAGGCGTTATCAAGTTCATTCACGGCTGGATCGATGTTGCGCGGCACTGAAATATCCACAAAAAACATCGGCCGGTTCTTTCGCGCCGCGAGCCATTGTTCTGCATGGTGGCGGTGGATCACGTAGTGCGGTGCAGCCGTCGAGCAAATCACGATGTCGGATTTTTCCACGTGGTCCAGCATCTGTTCAAAACGGATGGCCGTGCCGTGGAAGGCCCTGGCCAGCTCCACCGCGCGGTCATAGGTGCGATTTGCCACCAGAATGGCGCCTGCACCGCTCCGGATCAGGTTCCTGGCAGCGACCTCGCTCATTTTGCCCGCGCCAAGGACCAGGATGGTTTTCCCGGTCAGGTCGCCGAAAATCTTGCGCGCCAGCTCAACGGCTGCAAAAGAAACTGAAACCGCAGAGGCCCCGATGGCGGTGTTTCGCCGGACCTTGCGGGCCACGGCCAGCGCCTGCAGGCTGATTTCGTTCAGGGTACCATTCAGCGCCCCGACCTCACGGGCCGCGTTATAAGCCTGCTTCAACTGCCCAAGAATCTGAGGCTCGCCAACGATCATCGAGTCCAGGCTTGAAGCCACCCGGAACAGGTGTTCGATGGCTTCCTGCTGGCGGTGATAGTAGAAGTGGTTTTCGTATTCCGCCAGATTGCAATGATGGTGATCGGCCAGGAACCTGCGGATGATGGGTTCCGGCGCAACATGGTCCCGGACGCTGGCGATGACTTCCACGCGATTGCAGGTGGAAAGGATTAGGCCCTCGTTAATGCCATCACGGTGCAACAGGTCGGAAATGGCCTCTCGCAGGCGCGATTCCGGAATGCTCATCCGTTCCCGGACTTCCACTGGGGCCGTCCGATGGTTGACTCCCATTAAAGCGAGGTTCATCTTCGTTTCACGTCACCGGTACTCAATATTCTCCGCCACTTCGGTGCTAGCGTATGTGAGCTACATCACCTCAGGGGGCTTTGCCCAGCCGGGGTATGTACCCGTGCCAGCCACTCACAAAGCTGATGCCTACAAAAGTCACCATTATGGCCGCAAATCCTACGATAGCCACGTAGGCTGAGAGCCGGCCGGGCCAGGAGCCGCTCAGCCGCGCCGAAAACAGGAAGAGATAAATGAGCCAGGTGATCAGTGCTGCCAGGATCTTGGGATCCAGTTCCCACGGTCCGTGCCAGGCGCGGGCCGCCCACACAAAGCCTGTCAGTATCCCCACCGTCAGGAATGGCAGTCCAAATTTGAGCGAGCGGAAGTAGAGCTGATCACAGACTTCCAGCGAAGGCAGCCGATAATACGTTTCCTGAGGGTTCTTGGATTTTAGCTGGCGCTCCTGAATCAGGTACATGACAGCCGCAACAAAGGTCAGAAAAAAGCCCACGTAGCCCAGCATGATGCAACTGATGTGGACCATCAGCCAGCCGCTGCGGAAGGCCATCGACTGGAAAGACGGCCCCGGCCGAAGCGCCGAGAACAGTGTCAAGACAAAAACCAGCGGCAGCATGAAGATGCCCAAAACGTTGATCCGGTAGCGCAAATACGCGAGGAAAAAGGCCAGCGTTACCAGGAACGCAAAAAACGAAAGCGCGCTCTGGACGTCGATCACCGGAAGCCGGCCCAATTGCACCGCTCTTACAACCAGGGAGGCGGCGTGGAATCCCAGACCGAGGCCGAGAGCCGCCAGCGCCGATGAGGGCAACGACGGGCGATGCTTCATCACCGACGGCACCGTCAGGACGATGCCCACAAAATAAAGGATTAAGGCCAGCCACAAGAAAATGGAGTACATAGGCTCACCTGCAACTCTCTAAATCTCTATATTATAGCATCGGCAAGCCCTGGTCTTGAGGCCGCCGCCTTCCGGAAACGGCATTCCTGATGATGCTACAATGCTACTTTCCAGAAGTTTGATTGAAACGCTGACGGGCGCAGAACAATTCCCTACCAGATTGCA
>JAJYJL010000493.1 GCA_021789565.1 Acidobacteriota bacterium | reverse complement strand
CGTTCCTTCAAACTCTATTTCGGTGTTAAAACCGGTTACCATGCTCCGGACTCCCGAAGCACCCCTCGTTTCCCTGCCAGCCCAAGCTTACAAAGATAGTAATGATACCGTGTCTGCAAGGCAACAGGAAAGTCACAAGGAAAGACATTCCTTAGATTTGGCTGGATGGATTAAAACGCCTGAATTTAGAGTTGAATTGTGCGCTGTGGGAACAGGCAGGAAAAGAGAAAACGGCCCCAGGCAGGACTGCCCCCTGCGCTCAACCACAGAAAGCGAACGAAAAAGATCGGGAGGCTGAAGCCTCCCATCTTCCGTAGCTTTGTGAAAATCTATCGAACTTTAACAAAGATGATCGCCAGCGTATAAAGGGCCAGCGACTCGATGAAGATCAGGGCCAGAATCAGGAAGAGCTGAATTCCAGGCCGGGCGCCCGGGTTCCTGGCAAGACCTTCGCAGGCTCCGGAAGCAGCCTTTCCCTGTGCCAGCCCGCACAAGCCTGAAGCGATTGCCATAGCAAAACCCGAGGTGATGGCCACCCAGTTGGTGGCGCTTCCTCCGCCAGCAGCAACTCCTCCTTGAGCACCAAACAGCGGAGCAGTAAGCAATAAACCCGCTATCCAGGTGCAAAAGATTACAACCTTCCGCATCATCTTTCCTCCTTAACATTAGCCCCGCCCTACCCAGGGAGGCTCTGACTATAAATTTCCGCCAGCAGGCGTCCCCGCCAATCTACGGGAAACACCGCGCAGGCGGCAAACTGATTTCCGTGTCCCGCCTCTGAATCCGTCGGGGATCAGGTTCCCGCTCTACCCGGAATAGGAGTCAAATACAGCTCTTGACCGGCCCTTAATGTTCCTCTGCCGTTGCCAGACTGATGTAAAGCGCCGGCAGGATCATGAACACATAAGCCTGAAGAAACGACTCAAAAATGTGGAGGACCATAAAGATGGCCGGGACCGCAATCGGAACCAGGCCCGTAAAAACACTTTCGAGGATTCCACCCACCAGCATGTTGGCCCAGAGACGAACGCTCAGTGAGAGCATCCGCAACACATTGCTGAGGATCTCCGTTGGTAACATGATGATGGCAATACCCATCATAGGCCCGCACAGGTGCCGGATGTATCCCAGGATCCCGTGCTGCCGTATACCCTGAAAATTGTAATGAATAAAGACCATGATCGCACAACCCAGGGGAACCTGGATGCTAGCTGTGGGGGTTATAAACGTGGGAATCAATCCAAGAATGTTGCAGATAACAATGAAAAGCCCCAACGTTCCGATGAGGGGCACGTACTGGCGCGCGCCGTGGCCGATCATTTCATCGACCAGGCCCTGGGTAAACTCCAGAAAGATTTCCATAGCGTGCTGCAGCTTGCCGGGATTCTCTACCGACAACCGGCTCCGCAAAATAATCGCCCCGGCCACGATAAGCAGGAGCACCAGGACCTCTCCGCCAACGTAATCCGGAATTGGATAGTGTGGATTCGAGGGCGGTAGGCCAGCCTTGGTCATCAGCGCGGTCACCAGACCGCCCAACAGGTCGTTCAATATCCTGGCAAACCAGAAGTGTTGTTCAACTGGCACTCAGAAATTCTCCGTCACCAAAAGTTCTTTCAACATCACGCCGGGAAACACTCTTTACCCGCCCGCGTCAGCTAGCCTTCGTGTGGCGCAACGCCGAACCGATCTGAAACACCGACTCCGCCAGGGCCCCGGCAATCGGGACAAACAAGCCCAGGAGCACAGCTTCAAAAGGCAGCCATTTCTCCCGGTAAAACACGAAAATCACTGCAACCGCCAGCGGATACCGGACCAGTAATTTGCCAAGCGTGGCTTTGGACGGTCGCACTCGGCCGGCATCCATCAGGCTGACAACCGCCTTGTGCAGCCAGGAATATCCCACCATGGCCACCACTGCGCCCAAGCCGAACCCGCCGGCCATGCGCACGCCACCCACCAATAAAGCCATCAGGGTCCCGGCAGCCGCGAAACCCGCCATCCATCGCGGCAGTCTCGCTTCAGCCGCGTCCACCGTTGCCTGATCAACCGTCCCGATCCGCACTTTTTTCTGTCCGGGTCAAAATCTGGTAGATCTCAACGATTCCGCCAGCCGCACCCGCTATTCCACCTATGACACTGAGAATCGGAGTGGTGCGCAGATAACCGTCAAGAAGCCAGCCTAACAGGGCGCCGCCTACAACAGCGCCCGGAATAATAAATCCCAGACTCGAGTAGAACGCAACCTGTGCCCAGATGCTCCCGGAATTTGGTTTTTGTGGGAACGCCATTCCCACACCTCAGTCAGAGAAACAAACGGGCCACACGCATCCCACGGTTCGCCGCCATCGGCGCCTTTTCAGGCCCACTTTTCACCGACATTTTTTCAATAATGTCCGGAATACAAAACTAAAGGCAGCGATCCTGTCCGTGACAACCAGGACTTATAGAATATAATGAATCGGCCATTTCCGCGAAGGAAAAAATAAAGTACGCGTCGTGAATTCCGTTTGACAGCCTTCTCCGGCGAACCTGCAAAAGGCTCCTGCAGGATGAAACCACTGGAACGGAAATTGAAATCCCGCGCTGGCTTTCGGCATGGTCTCCAGTATAACGCCGGGGCGCACGTGCCAACCCAGGCTGGCCGAACCTCTACGGTGAAGTAAAATTCGTAATCGATGTGTGACGACTGCACTTGACTCACAACTGCTATAGGGGTATGAGTTGCATAATCTCCGTCTTCGAGGTGACATCCATGGCATGGATCTTAGCCCTGCTTCTGACTGCAACTTCACCCCTGGCCGCCCAAAGCGGCGGCAAGTTGCATGTGATCGCTTTTGGCGCGCATCCGGACGATTGTGACGGCAAGGCCGGCGGACTTGCGGCCAAATACGCAGCCGCCGGGGCGCTGGTCAAATTTGTGTCGCTCACCAACGGCGACGCAGGCCATTATTCCGAAGGCGGAGGCGCGCTGGCCAAACGCCGCCGAGCGGAGGCGATGGAGGCGGGACGTCGCATCGGAATCGTTTACGACGTGCTCGACAACCACGACGGCGAGCTGATGCCCACGCTTGCGGTCCGCCGCGAGGTCATCCGCGAGATCCGTGAATGGGATGCTGACATTGTTTTGTCGCCTCGCCCTAATGATTATCACCCGGACCATCGCAACACGGGGATTGTGGTGCAGGACGCCGCCTATATGGTGACGGTGCCGGACGTCGTCAGCGACGTCCCTGCCTTGCGAAAGAACCCGGTCTTTCTCTACTTCTCGGACGGCTTCCAGCGCCCCCAGCCGTTCCGGCCGGACATTGTGGTCTCGATTGACGACGTTTATGACAAAAAGATCGCCATGCTGGACGCTCACGTATCGCAGGTTTACGAATGGCTGCCCTGGCATGACGGCAAGCTGGACCAGGTTCCGAGAGATCCCGTGGCGCGCAAAGAGTGGCTCCGTTCTCAACGCCCGAGCGGCGTGCCTGCGACATGGAAGGAATCGCTGAAAAAGTGGTATGGCGCACAGGCTGATTCCATCCATCATGCCGAGGCTTTTGAGATCACGGAGTACGGCACTCAGCCCAGCGATAGTGAGATTCGAAGGCTCTTTCCTTTTTTCCCAAAACAATAGGGGGCGCGCAGCCGGTGCACAATCAGTTGCGCGCCCGTAGCCTTTCTGGTAAAAAGTCCACTGGGTGAGGTTGCTGAAAACAGGGACAAGGAGGTGCAGGGATGGCAGGCCTGTCTGCAATTCGATCGGCTGAACCGTGGATGCGTTCGCTGCTGAGAATCGTTGTGGGCTTCACCTTTTCTTTTCACGGATTTCAAAAACTTTTTGGCCTGTTTGGCGGTCACAGAGTAGTCCATTTATTCTCTTTAATGGGGCTGGCAGGGGTCCTGGAAAGCCTGGGTGGTGTGCTGCTCATGCTTGGGCTCTTCACCGTTCCCATCGCATTCCTCCTCTCGGGCGAAATGGCCGTGGCCTACTTCAAGGCCCATTTTCCCAGAGGCTTCGTGCCGATTGAGAACGGCGGCGAACTGGCCGTTGTCTACTGTTTTGTCTTCCTCTATTTGTTCGTAGCGGGAGGCGGAACCGCCAGTCTCGATCGCCTGATTCGCAAGAAGAACTAGGAACGGACGCAAACTTCACTCCTCAAAAGTAAGCACTGTTTTCGACTCTATTCGTTGCAAGGGTCATGCTGCCATCGAGTCATTGCTGTTCTGTTATCGCAATCGAGCACGGTATCTAACCAACTCCGGCGTGGCGGATCTCGAGGGATCCTGGCTAACCTCCCCGATAATATATTGATTAACTTGCCAGCTTGGTAATCGTTAACGGTTATTAAAGAGATGCCTGCTGGTTGACCGAACTATCGTACGATTACCCGTAATCCTTTTCCTTCCCCAATTTAGATTACGCAGGTCCAGCTTTCGGTGCCTGAACCGCCAGCAGATGGACCGGACGCAAAGGGGGAAATCAAACAAACAGGGAGACGCTTAGTGGCAGAACTGCCCTTAAGGCCTTGGCTGGAAGATCAATGACAAGGCCTGACCGAATATGCCTTGATTTTACTGTTGATTTCACTCACCGCAGTCAGCTCAATGCGAAATATCGCATGCACCGTAACCACATTCTACGCTGGTGCTGCAAGCAGGATAACGAGAACGTACTGGGCTTCGAACGCGCGCAGCGATCGGAAGTACGCACCCTCGCAAGAACCAGTTCCCTCGCAGGACGGGCTGGGGGCGAACTCGCAGTCAGGGTGGGATGGTTCCACCCAGATGCAGAACAATACGACCAACAGCGTAAAAAGACATGGCGAGCGGTAGGCCGGCGCTCTAAGCCTCAGACTTTTGTGCGCAAGCTCAAACTAAACACATGCGTGCCAGTTCCGCCGAGGGGAAGTCGTCGCGTCGTTTTCAGCCGGCCCGACAAATCCTGACCCTGGCGTCGCTCAAAGGTCGCACTTTCCGCTGCCCAGGACCGCCACTTCGAAAACAAACCGCAGAATTCATGGGTCAGCGGCTGGCGGCTTCCTGCGCCTCTGGTTTTTTTTCAGCCAGTACCGCTTTCCGGGTGGCAGTCAGCATATCCTGCACGGCTTCGCGCGAGATTTTGTGGATTAGAGGGTTAACAAACCATGCCACCAGGAAAGGGACATCGCGGGAGAGTGCGATCGATTCCCACTCAATAATCACGCCGTTATCGCGTTGCTGGTATCGCCAGTAAGAGTTGATGCGCCAGAGGTATCCGCTGTCATGCCCGACTGGCTCGAGGTGCTCGTCTGGAGTTCCTGCGTCGTCCACCTGCTGGATGCGCGTTGAAACGCTTCGGCTGTATCCGCCGTCTTTGCTGACCGGCGTGAAATGGATGTCATACCACGTATCGAGCGTGACCGTTACAATGCTCTGTTTCTGCAGCCGCAGATAGACCTTGTAATCATGTTGGTCTTCCCGGCTGACCAGCCGTGACCCGATGACCTCAGGCTTGTAGATATTCTTGAAATTGTCGTAGTCGCGAAGCACCTTAAGCGCAGACGCCACGGATCTCCCCGGAATGAAGACATCTCCCACCCAGTGATGGATCATGCCGTCCGGGATGTCAATAGAGCCGCCTTTGGCGTCCTGGGTGGAAACCTCCTGTACATAAACCCCGCCGTGCTCGATCGTTGACAAAATGGAATCGAATTCGTTTTTTGGCAGGGTCTCGATATATAGAATGTCATTCGAGCGGCCTTCATCGCGTTTCATGCGTTGTTCGGCCAACGCAACGTAGTCGTTGAAGGCCTTGAGTGTTTTTGCCTCCAGGTCGGCCGCGAGAACTTCGGACTGACCCATCAGCGGCAGGGTGATTGCTCCAAACATGAGCACCCATGCCAGACTTGATAATGAACGCCCCACCGTTCGATTCATTCCCCGATTTGCTCCCATTGTTGAATGTTAGCATGCTCACTGAGAACTGTTCCATCCGGCATCGGGACAATCGGGCGGGCCTTGGATGCCTTCCTGACTATTTGCAGGGCGTGACAACGGCCGCGCGAGGCCTAAAACGTCTCACAATGTGAATCATTAAGAGGAAGTTCCAGGGCGGGAATTTTGTGATAAACTCCCACGGAATCAAATTTGATGGGGCAAGGGGTTATGGCACAAATCAAAAGGCCTTCAAAAATTTACGACGCAATTATTGTGGGTTCCGGTGCAGGCGGCGGCATGGCCGCCTATGTCTTGACCAAGGCTGGCGCCAAGGTCCTGATGCTTGAGGCTGGCGGCTGGTATGACACAGCCAAACAATCCAAGATGCTCGAGTGGAATTATGAGGCTCCTCATCGTGGCGCGGTGAAGCCGAACACGACCTTCGGCTATTTCGATGCTGCGGTCGGTGGATGGCAGATTCCGGGCGAGCCTTACAGCAATGCTCCCGGTACCGACTGGACATGGTTCCGCTCTCGGATGCTTGGAGGACGCACCAACCA
>JAJYJL010000492.1 GCA_021789565.1 Acidobacteriota bacterium | reverse complement strand
ATTGTCCCGGGGAGTTGTCGGGGCTTCCCTGCCTCCATTGCGCGCCGCCGCGGTGAACGTTGACCCCGGAGACACACTTGTTCTTGCAACGGATGGCATCCGGCGGGGATTTGAAGACGAGATCATTTTTTTCAAGGACCCTGGCGAGACTGCACAAGGCATTCTTGCCCGCGACGGCCTGAAAATAGATGACGCCCTGGTGCTTGTCGCCATTTATCAGGGGAGACCGCGATGAAAGGCGGCCAGGCCGATTTCACGGACCACTACGAGTCAGCGCTGCTGGCCTACCTGGAAAAAGCAGACGAAGTAGCGCTGGAAGAAGCCTATGAACTGGGACGCCGCGCTCTGGGGCAGGGGATCAGTCTCATCGAGATGGTAACACTTCACTCCGAAGCATTTAACCGTGCCCTTTCACAAGCGTCCAATAACGAGGATATTGCCGGATGCCTGAAGTCCTCCGAGAAGTTCCTGATCGAAACCCTCACCCCTTACGAAATGACGATCAGTGGCTACAGGGAAACAAACGCCGCGCTGCAGGCCAGCGAGGAACGCTACCGCGAATTGTTCGAAAACGCGAACGACCTCGTCTTCACGGTAGACGCCGAAGGCAGGTTGACTTCGATCAATAGGGCCGGCGAGAATCTCACCGGGTATCATCGGGACGAACCACCGCCCATCCCGATCAACATCCTGGCAATGGAACATTTTGAGCGGGCGGCTAAGATGTTTGAAGAACTCATGGCCGGCGGCGGGCCCTTGACGCATGAGTTCGAGATTCTGGCCAAAGACGGGCACCCGCTGACTGTAGAGGTCAGCGCCCGTCCGATTCTGAGCGGGGGAAAACCCATCGGCGTACAGGGCATTGCCCGTGACATCACCACGCGCAAGCGCGCTGAACAGGCCTTGCACCGGCTCAATGAAGCTCTCGAAGAGCGCGCCCAGCACATTGCCCACGAGCTCCATGACGAGGCAAGCCAGCTCCTGGTCTCTGTCCACATTGCCATTGACGCATTGGCACGTACCGTAGCCCCTTCCGTTCAGCAGGCGATTGGGGAAATCAAGGATTTGATTGAACAGATTGAGACGGAATTGCGCCGTCTTTCCCATGAGCTGCGTCCGACCATCCTGGACGATCTGGGATTGGTTCCTGCTGTTGAGTTCCTGTCCCAGGGAGTCTCAAAACGCTTTGGAATTCGCATCACGGTTGAGGGAAATACCAGTGGGCGGCTTTCCCCGCAGATAGAGGTCGCCCTCTACCGTATTGTTCAGGAGGCCTTGAATAATACCACCAAGCATGCCAGGGCCACGCACGTCGCGATTCGGCTCGAAAAGGAGCTCAACAAGATCCGTCTGATTATTACCGATGACGGTGCAGGCTTTGACGTCCAGTCAGTGATGGGACAAAAAGGAAGATCGGGACTCGGTCTGATCGGGATGAGAGAACGCCTGATTCCTTTACGAGGAGAATGTATAATTAATTCCAGCCCCGGCAAAGGCACGGAAATCTCAGTCTTGGTTCCAATGGAGGGCAAAGATGCCTATACGTATCCTTCTGGCCGATGATCATCAAATGGTGCGCCAGGGGCTGAGGGCAATCCTTGAGCAGGAAGGATTCAAAGTCGTCGGAGAAGCGGCCGATGGCCACCAGGCCACCCGTTTGGCTCAGGAACTGTCTCCCGACGTCGCGGTGCTAGACTTGGCCATGCCTTTGATGAATGGCATCGGTGCGGCCAAAGCTATCAACCAGGTTAGTCCCCCGACCAAGATAGTTGTTTTGACGATGCACACGGAGGCGCAGTACGTCCTGGAAGCGTTGCGTGCCGGAATCAGGGGTTATGTGCTCAAAAGCCGTGCTGCCGCGGAACTCGTTCAGGCCATCCGTGAAGTTTCAAGGGGATCAACTTTTCTGAGCTCTGACATTTCAGACACGGTCGTGGATGCCTATTTGAATAAAGTTGATGTACCAAGCGATTCATTGAGTCCTCGGGAGCTTCAGGTCTTGCAGTTGGTTGCCGAGGGGAAAACCACCAAAGAAGTCGCCTCCCTGTTGAACATCAGCGTGAAGACTGCGGAATCCCACCGGACACGGATCATGGAAAAGCTCGACGTCCACGAAACAGCTAGCCTCGTACGGTACGCCATCCGCCGCGGCCTGGTTCAGCCCTGACTACCTGCCGGCAAAGTCCTCTGCAGCGTTTGACCCCTTGCATTCCCCGTTGCACCGCAGAGATTTTTAAGGTCTTTACCGGATTGACCGCCCTTTCTGTTTGAGAATAGGATAGCTTCGCATGTGATGAGGCAGAGTGCCTCGCACCGAGTTGCCTGGGCTGCCAGTCCTGTGCAGGAACGAAGAGCAGATGGCTTGAATATTCTGAGTTGAATTACGCAGGCTAGGCATGTCCGCGCATGAAAGGCAGAACAATCTGCAGCACCCTCCTGCAAGACTGAGGGGGAGTTTGCGCGGGTCTGGGGAGTGGGGGGGCGCTCTCAGGGCCAGAATTAGGGGAAAGTGTCTAAACCTTTGATGGCATTGCAACTCATGTTAGCCGACGATAATGCGCCAGTTCGTCGGAGCCTGAGGGGGCTCCTCGAACGGGAAGGGTTCAAGGTAGTCGCCGAGGCTTCCGACGGAGAACAGGCTGTCTCCCTGGCTTGCAAACACCGCCCCGATATCATTCTCCTCGATCTATCGATGCCCCACCTGAACGGAATCGAAGCCGCCCGCCAAATCCGCAGATCACTTCCCGGAGCCCGGACCATTATTCTGACTGTCCACCGCGATTACCACTACGTTGAGCAGGCTTTGGAGGCTGGGATCCGTGGCTACATTCTTAAGGGCCGCGCCGTGGAGGAACTGGCGCGGGGCGTTCACCAGGTCGCCGAGGGCAAAGTCTATCTGAGCCGCGGGCTGTCTAGGCAGGTCGTCCAGAAAGTCTAAGCAAACTTGCAGCCCGGTCGAGGCCGTTGCTTGCCGCCCTTCGTGCCGGTCCTTTTGAAATCTCCCTCCATCATCCATCATAGGGCAGATTGCACGTGACAGCTGTGCGGTCAAAGTGACAACTGTGTTCACACCGGCGCATTTCAGAACGCTTCCAGCAAGGTCAGCCCGGCCCGCCAAATGGAATCCAGTTGAGAAAAGCGAGCGGATCGTGCATAATCTGGCATCCTGACACCACGCATCGGGGCAATTATCTCTCAACAATTTTAAGCAGAAGGAGAAACCGAGTGAACACAACGGCCAGCACCCTTGAACACATTGAGACCCGCATCGCAGAACGTAATCTGCTCCTCCACCCTTTCTATCAGATGTGGACGCGGGGGGAACTGCCACAGCTTGCCATGCGTGACTATGCCCGGCAGTACTATCACCACGTTGCTGCTTTCCCCACCTACCTCTCGGCGCTGCATGCACACACTTAAGACCAGCAGGTCCGCCGCCACATTTTGGCCAACCTGATGGATGAGGAAGCCGGCCATCCCAATCACCCGGAACTCTGGCTCCGTTTTGCGCAAGCAACCGGCCTCAGCCGCGAGGAGGTCTCAAACGCCGACCTCTGGGCCGAGACCGAGAACCTGATCCGGACGTTCCGCGGGGTCTGCCGCGACGGAAGCGTCGCGCAAGGAATTGCCGCCCTTTATGCCTATGAATCGCAGATTCCCAAAGTTGCGGAATCAAAGATTGAAGGTCTTAAGAACTTCTACGGCCTCAACACGCCGGACGCTCTCGACTATTTCCGCGTCCACATTGAACCAGATCGCGAGCACTCGCGGGTCGAGAGGGAACTCCTCGAATCTACTTTGAGTGCGGAAGACGTGCGCAAGGTCACCGATGCGGTTGACACGGTTCTCGATTCGCTATGGGACATGCTTTCAGCAGTCTGCCGCCGTCACGGCATCGAGTGCTGACGCGGCGGGAAGGTTCATCGGTTCGTACTCTCAGGCAAGGCTACCGGAGCGGGCAGGAAGGTGGAGATTTGTTCGACTCAGATACCGCCACTCCTCCACCCTGTTGATATCGGTTCAATCGAGCACACCCAGGCGCAGCCTATCAGGTTGCACCTGGGTAAATGTGTTCCCCGGTGCTTCTGGCTGAGGGCTAAGGCGCGCATCAGCAGCGTCGGCTTTCTGCAAGGGTTACCCCAACAGGTCAGAACATCTCCTCATACGTGGGCTTAGGCTCCCCGCACCCAGGGCAGGGCTTAGCCGCGGTTTCCGCCGTATAGCCGCACACGTTGCAGACGTAGTACACGCGGCTCGTCATATCCATCCTGTGAAGGTTACTGAGAGCAGTCTTGAACAACTTAGCGTGCTGGGCTTCAGCCGTCATCGCGAACTGGAACACCCGCGCAGCCTCATCATGACCCGCAGCCTTGGCTTCCTTGATGAACTCCGGATACAGGATGTCGCGCTCATAGGCTTCGCCCACTTCCGCCGATGTTCGGAGATTCTCCGCCGTCGTTTTCACTACAGGGTTGTCAATCCTGATCACCGGTTCAAAACCCATCTTGCGCATCACGGCGGCAAGGTTCTTCAGGTGGACATGCTCTGCGCACGCGGCGGCCCGGAACAGGCTTGCCGCTTCGCCAAACTCATTCTCCTGGGCGCGCTCCGCAAAAGCCTGATAACGCACATAGGCGTTGGACTCGGCGGCGTAGGCAGCCTGGAGGTTCAAAACGGTCTGGCTTTGCGCCGGAGCGTCGCCCATCCAAGCTAACGACGCAAAGATCACAACCGTCAGCGACCCCAGAACAGCCCATTTTGGCAAGGATTTGAATTTCAGGTCCACGGTGGCCATATTCGTCCCTCCTTTCTCCCTCCTCGGAGGGCCTAGCCGGACCTATATTTCCCCTCTTTATTGTCCCCGCGGGTGGGTAAGGCTTCAGTGACTGGAGTCACCCGATTTTGTGAGAACATTCCTGCCAGCTCCTTGATAGAATAGCCGCCTGTGCGAAGCGGCAAACCGAAGGAAAGCCAAAGGGAGGCATGAAATGGAAAAATTGGGTGTGGGAATTGTGGGAACGGGATGGGTTTCAGGCGAATACATCCGTGCATTCGAGGCCGATCCTCGCACCGAGGTCCGCGCCATCGTCAGCCGGGAAAAAGACCGTGCCCATGCCAAAGCGGAAGTATTTAAGCTGCAGCGCGCACGCGCCTACGAACACCTGGAAAAAATGCTTGATGATCCCGGCATCCAGATCGTTGTGCTGGCCACTCCCCACCATCTGCACGTCCCGCAGGGCGTCGCCGCGGCCCAAGCCGGCAAGCATATGGTGATTGAAAAACCGGTGGCACTCAACCTGGAAGGGCTACGCGAACTTCAGGCTGCCGTTCATGCCGCCAAGGTCAAGACCGTGGTCAGCTTTGTGCTCCGATGGAATCCGCTCTTTGAGACCATCCGCGCGATGCTGGCTGGCGGATTCATTGGTAAGCTTTTTGCGGCTGAAGTCGACTATCTGCACGGTGTCGGTCCTTGGTATGCCCAATACTACTGGAACATCAAGAAGGATATGGCAGGCAGCAGTCTGCTGACCGGTGGATGCCACGCCGCCGACGGGCTGCGCTGGTTTGTGGGCAAAAAGGCCATTGAGGTTTTTTCCTACGCCAACACAAGCCCCGATAATCTCCTGCACTACGAGTACGAGCCCAACAGCATCACTCTGGTGCGCTTTGAAGACGGCACCATCGGCAAAGTGGCTTCCTCTGTCGAATCCATCATGCCCTATGTTTTCCGCATCCAGTTACTGGGTGACCAGGGAGCCATCCGCAACAACGAGGTCTTCACCAAAAAGTGGCCCGGCCAGAAAAACTGGGCAGCCATTCCCACCGTGCTCCCCGACAGCGGCGACGTAGCCCACCATCCCTTTCCCCAGGAGGTCAGCCATTTCATCGACTGCATTCTGGAAGACCGCGAGTCCCACGCCAACCTTGACGATGCCGCGCTCACCCATGAGATTTGCTACGCCTCGGAGATTTCCATTCGCGAGCACCGGCCCGTCACCCTGCCGCTGTAGCGCGGCCGAAAAGCTCGGCAATCCGGTCATTCCGAGGAGCCCCGGGCGACGAGGAATCCGCTTGCGGGCCTTCGCTAAAAGAAACCGCCGATACCGCAAGATTCGGATTGCCTCTGCAACGCATCCACCGCAAGATGGTTCCGAGGGAGAATTAAAAGATGCCATCGACATTAGACGATTACGCGCGGATCGAGAAGGCGATCCACTATCTGGATGAACGTTTTCCGGCGCAACCCGATCTTGCAGAAGTCGCCAGGAGTGTCAACCTCAGCCCCTGGCACTTTCAGCGGATATTTACGCGCTGGGCAGGCATCAGCCCCAAGCGCTTCCTGCAATTTCTGATGCTGGACTACGCCAAGCAGGCGCTAGAGCGGTCCGGAAACATCCTCGATGCCGCCTACGCCGCAGGACTGTCGAGCCCCAGCCGGTTGCACGACCTGTTCGTCAGCGTTGAAGCCGTCACG